>JBGPOI010000617.1:0-3176 GCA_041487975.1 Binatia bacterium
CGTGAGGAGCCGGTGATGAGGGCGATTTTGTCGGTGAAGCGCATGGGTGCCTCTGCAAGAGCTGTCAGCATTCAGCTTTCAGCTTTCAGCAAAAACAAGGAGAGAACGGCTTGTTGTTTCTTTCTGCCTTCTTCTTGTCTGGCTGATGGCTGATGGCTGATAGCTGACTGCTCTTCTACTTCCTGAATTTTGAGAAATCCACCGGCCGACGCTGGTTGAAAGCATTGACGCCTTCCAGAGCCTCGTCGGTTTGGTAGTACAGTTCCAGCGCGCTCATCGCCATGTTGGAGATGCCGCCGATGTGAGCGGTGTCGGCGTTGAACGAATATTTGAGGAACTTGAGGGCGGTCGGGCTTTTTTGTAAAAGTTCAGTGGCCCAGGCTCGTGCCTCTTCCATCAGCTTGTCCGCCGGCACCACTTTGTTGACCAAGCCCATCTCCCGCGCTTCTTCAGCGGTGTATTGGCGGCAGAAGTACCAAATTTCCCGCGCCTTCTTCTCCCCTACCACTCGGGCGAGGTAGGCGCTGCCGTAACCGGCGTCGAAGCTGCCCACACGCGGTCCGGTCTGGCCGAAACGCGCAGTATCGGCGGCGAGCGAAATATCGCACAGCACGTGCAGCACGTGGCCCCCGCCGATAGCAAAGCCGTTGACCGCGGCGATCACCGGCTTGGGGATGTTGCGAATGATGTTGTGCAAGCCTTCGACGTTCATCTCATGGCCGGCGGAACTGGTATCATAGCCGCTGGCGCCACGTTCACTCTGGTCGCCGCCGGCGCAGAATGCTTTATCTCCCGTGCCGGTCAGAATCACGACACCGATGGAGGGGTCCCACCAGGCATCCTGAAATGCGGCGATCATCTCATCCACCGTTAGCGTGCGAAAGGCGTTGCGCTTCTCCGGCCGATTGATAGTGATGGTGGCGATGCCGTCCTGCTTTTCATAAATGATGTCTTGAAATTGCATGTGTCCTCCTTCAGAAAAGTAGCCAATTGTCAGTAGCGAGTTTAAGACTTGAAACGAGGCACGGACTGCCTCTCCCCTCTGCGCTATTCCTTTGTCAGTGCGCAACGCAGCGCGACTAATTCGCTGGCAAGTTGGTCGAGACGAGCCATGAGTTCTCGGTGACGGACAACCTCGGCGTCAGGTTTCTTACCAAGGAAGGACAGCGTGCCGCCTGGTTCGATCACCGCGCGCTCGACTTCCGCGAGCGACGCGAACCCTTGCTTATGCGCCGCGGTCTCTAGTTCGGGCAGCGTAATGAGTTCCTGCTGCAGCCGATCCCTCTTGATCTGACCATTCTCGATCAGTACGTCGCTATCTCCTTCGATCAGGTGGTCGAGCTCTTGGTGACGGTAGAGGAAGCGCACGACGAAATAGTTAATGACCAGCAAAGTTGCCGCGCCGAGAAGACCGCCCGTCACCGAATTGTCATCGCCAATAATGGCATTCTGCACCGTGTTCGACAGGGTTAGCAACACGACGAGATCGAAGGGATTGAGCTGAGCCAGTTCACGCTTGCCGGCCAGCCTGAGGCCGACAATCAAGAACCCGTACACGACCATCGGCCGAAGGATCTTCTCGATCACTGGCAGTCCCAAGTGAAACATATCGCTCCAGAGCTTCGCCTCCATATTCGTTCTTTCCTGACTCTAGACTCCGGACCTTAGACCCTAGACTTCTTCATTCCAGCATCATTTCCACAACCCCGTGACCGATCAGCTCCGCGACCTCTTCGTCGGAAAATTTGAGAATGCCGGTGAGCACGTCTTCGTAATGCTCGCCCAGGAGCGGCGCCGGGGCGACCTCAGCGGGAGTTTTGGCGAGATGCGCCATGAGACCGTCATAGGGCGAACGGCCCATCACTTTATGTTCGCGCCAGGCGAAAAAGCCCCAGTCTGCAAGCTGCGGATCCTTGTGCAAGTCCGACTGCTTCGCGACCAGGCCAGCCGCCACGCCCGCCTGTTGCAATAACCCTTCGATTTGCTCCGCATCCCGAGTCTGGGTCCATTCTTCAATGAGATGATCTAGCTCTGCTTCCTGGGTTTTGCGTCCAGCCTGAGTGGCAAACCGTTCGGCCAGCGCCCAGGCCGGGTTGCCTATCGTCCGGACCAGGGCGCGCCACTCGTCGTCACTAAACACGGCAATGGCGATCCAGCGATCGTCGCCTTGACAACGATACACTGCATGCGGACAGGCGCGCTCGTCGCGATTGCCGCGGCGGGGAGCGATGCGGCCGTTGACCGTGTAATCAAGCACGGCCGCAGGGATATGGTTGACGCCGCTCTCGAATTGCGCAAGGTCGATCCACTGCCCCTTGCCGGTGCGCCGGCGATAATCCAGCGCCGCGGCCAGGAGGGTGGCGCCGACACCGGGAGTGAGCATGTCCGTGTACGCGCCATAGACCATGCACGGGCCACGATCGGGCCAGCCGGTAATCTCATAATACCCGGCGAGCGAGGCCGCCATGTTGCCGTAACCCGCATACCGCGCGTAGGGGCCGGTCTGGCCGAGCTGGCAGGTGGAGAGCATGAGTAAGTCGGGTCGCGTCGGTGAGAGATCCTCGTAGTGCAGCCCCCAAGCGCGCATCTGCTTGGGGGTGAATCCTTCGACAATGACGTCCGCCCATTCCAGACACAACCGCTTGGCGATCGTTTGCGCCTCGGGATGCGCCAGGTTGAGTCCCAGGCTTAGCTTGCCGGCGTTGAAATTGGCGAAAAACTGGCTGTGATTGAGGCCGGGCTTGGCATCTTTGTTCGGCGGAGCCATACGCAAGCCGTCGAAGCGGGTGAGGGATTCCACCCGGATCACCGTGGCTCCGTGGTCGGCGAAATACCGAGCGGTAATCGGACCGACACCGATCCAGCCGAAGTCTACGACTTTGAGACCGTCGAATACGCGCGCCATAGCGACCTCTTGTTGTAGGGGCAGCCCTGCGTGGCTGCCCTGCTCTCTTGTACTCCGGGCGACCACACGGGGTCGCCCCTACATCAGCACCACACAATTTTTTATCCAACAATCTGCAGTCCGCAGGTGTCTGTTACACGATCCCCTCTCGCTGCCAAGCCTGCACTTGTTCTTTGCTGTAGCCTAATCGCTGGCAATAGATTTCTGCGTTGTGCTCGCCGATGCGGGGCGCGCGGAAACGCGGACCGGCCTGGGCATTGTTCATCAACGC
>JBGPOI010000618.1:0-3169 GCA_041487975.1 Binatia bacterium
AGTTGAGAATTCTTTTATTGACTCAGTCCTCATTGCTCAGTCCTTTTCTGGTTGAAAGCTAATCGCTGACTGCTTGTCTCTCAGCCATAATCTCCGCGTTGGCCGCGATCACTCGCTCGGCTTTGAGCTGCGCGAGGTGCTCGTCGGAGTAGCCAAGCAACCTGCGCAACACAGCGTCGGTATGCTCCCCTAACAGCGGACCCGGCGCCGCGATATACCCCGGCGTGGCCGAGAGTTTAACCGGCGTGCCGTCCAGCACCACTTCGTCTCCTTCCGGTGTTTTCACTTGTGCCCAATAGCCGCGCGCCCGGAGCTGCGGGTCGCGGTCCATATCTTCGCCGTTCGCGACAACTCCGGCCGCAACCCCGGCCTGTTGCAACAAGGTCATGACGTCTTCAGGCGTATGCTGTTGGGTCCACGTTTCCACACAGCGATCGAGTGCGTCGTGATGCTCAAGCCGGCCGGCAAGGGAGGTGAACCGCGGATCTTTCGTCCAGGCCGGGTCTCCCAGCACGCGGCAGAATGCCTGCCATTCGTGCTCGGTAAAGACGGTGATCGCGCACCAGCGGTCCGTGCCGGCACAGCAGTAGACGCCGTGCGGCGCGGCCGGCGCTTCCTGCGAGCGGTTGCCAAAAGGAGCGATAGTCGCGTTGTTAACCAGGACATTGAGCAACGTCGGGCCGACAATGCTGGAGATGGTCTCAAATTGTGAGAGATCGACGAACTGTCCCTGGCCGGTGCGTTTCCGGTGCCACAGCGCCATAAGCACTGCCAATGCGCCGCTGTAACCACCGGCCATGTCCGCATAGGAATAACCCCACCCGGCCGGCTCTTTCTCGGGATGGCGCATCAGCAACGTGTAGCCGGATAATGCCTGGAGCGTAGGGCCGTAGCTGACGTAGTCCTTCTGCGGGCCGGTGTGGCCGAAGCCGGACATGCTCACCGCGATGATGTCGGGCTTGATTTGCCTGATGCTCTCGTAGTCCATGCCCCAGTTGTGCATGACTCGCGCGCTGAAGTTATCGATGACTACATCGGAGACGGCGACCAGTTGGCGGGCGACTTCCCGGCCACGCGGGTCCGCCATATTGATGACCGTGCTGTCTTTGCCGCGGAACAGGTTCCCAGTGAAGCCGCCCCGGCGACTGCCTAAATCGAGCGAGTCCCGTCGTTCGATCTTAATGACCTCCGCTCCTTGGTCAGCCAAGATGCGGGTCGCCACCGGCCCGGCCACGACCCAGGTGAAGTCGAGAATGCGCACGCCTGCGAGCGCCCGCCGTTTCCCGCTCTCCATTTACGCCTTCTCCCCGGTCAGGTGTGCGGCGATCTCCTGATAGCGGGCGGCCGCTTGCGCGATGATCTCCGCTGGCAGATGCGGGGCCGGTGGCCGGCGGTTCCAGCCCAGCGCAATGAGGTAATTGCGGATGATCTGTTTATCGTAACTCTCCTGCGGCGCACCGAGCTGGTACACATCCGCGCGCCAGAAGCGCGAGGAGTCGGGAGTGAAGGCTTCGTCGATGAGCAGCAGTTGCCGGTCACGCTGGCCAAATTCGAATTTGGTATCGGCCAGGAGGAACCCTTTTGTTTGGGCAAAGGCATGGGCGGCGCGGTAAAGTGCCAGACTCCTTTCGCGGATCTGCCTGGCCAGTTCAGCACCGATCAGCCGTTCGACTGCGGCAAAAGAAATGTTCTCGTCGTGCGTGCCCTCGGGCGCCTTGGTCGAAGGCGTGAAAATAGGTTCGGGCAACCGCTCGCTCTCGCGCAGCCCTGGGGGCAGGGCAATGCCGCACACGCTTCTGGTCGCCCGATATTCCTGCCAGCCCGAGCCCGCCAGATAACCGCGCACGATGCACTCAACCGGCAGCGGCTGAGCCTTTTTGACCAGCATGGCGCGCCCGGCCAGCATCTCCCGGTACGGCCGGCAAGCGGGGGGAAAGTCGTCCACAGCGACCGAGACCAGATGGTTAGGTCCCAGATGCGCCAGATAGCCGAACCAGAAACAGGAGAGCTTGGTAAGCACCCGTCCTTTTCCTGGGATGCCGTCAGGCAACACGACGTCAAACGCCGAAACCCGATCGGTGGCGACGATCAGTAAATGGTCTTCGGTTTCGTAGATATCGCGGACCTTACCTCGCCGCGGCGGCGGTAGTCCTTCAAGCGCAGTGGAAAGGACGACAGCATCATTCATGCGCCCAGTCTCCCGTTTTTCTCATCACTTGCAAGATCCCGGCAAGCACGGGAGTTCTATACCTTCTCTCGGTCATCGAGGCAATGTATGGCGGTGCCAAGAAAATGATGAAAGATGGTCAAGCTGGCAAAGCGCGAGCCTCTTGTTCCTCAATATGCGATTGCCAGACCTGACCCCGAAACTCGCCTCTGAAGCTTCCTGCCAAACAGCGGCACGTCGAGAAAACTCAGGAGGCAAGAGGTCAGGAGTTGATGATTGGCGCGTGGACGAGCGATGAGGAGAATGGCTCTTGATGCAAAAAGAAAGACCTGACCCCTTTTTCGCCAGGCGTATCTGGCGGCGGCGCGGATTGCAGAGGATCCGGGGGAGGTGCCGTTGTTCCGGTCGGCGGTGCGCAAGACCAAGGTGCTGACTCCCCTCCCGATGACTGCCAATGACATCTACCGCATGGTGAAGCGCAGATTGCGGGATGCAGGGTTGCCGGCGCGGACGCTTTCTTGCCATTCGTTCCGGGCCACGACGATTACGGACTTATTGACGCAGGGCGTGCCGTTGGAAGATGTGCAGTATTTAGCGGGGCATGCGGATCCGCGCACCACCCGCCTCTATGACCGGTGCCAGAAGCAGGTGACGCGTAATATCGTGGAGCGGATCTCGGTGTGAGGATGTGCGCTGGGCTCTGGCCGAGGAGAAAGGCGTCCAGTACGCCAAGGAGGCCTCGGGCCATAAGAGTGATCGGTATATCTGGCGCTACGTCAAGCCCAGCCAGCAGAGTTTGGCCGCGGCGATCGATGAGTTGGACGCGTAGGCAGGCTAAAAACACAACCCGCCACGTGGCGGGTTTTTCTCTTGCCGTACAAAGACCCTGCTGCCGTAGAATTCCACAGACCAGGTATTCTGTGGAGTTTGCAAAAAGACCGCGCGTCAGTCACGAGCCCCCGGCGCGGCGCGCCCGCTCCCCTCACCCTCGGTTATCCACAC
>JBGPOI010000619.1:0-3159 GCA_041487975.1 Binatia bacterium
CTGCGCGCTGTGGGTGAGATGCAGAGTCCTGGCACGATTCAGGATCTCCCGTATCTGTGGCGGCGGCCAGGACCGTGGGAGGAAAAGAAGCAGTCGGCAGTCAGCGATCAGCTCTCAGCCGGGCTTCGGGAGGAGCACTGATGAAATTCGTGCTAACAGTGCTTTCTGCCATACTGCTGTGTAGTAGGCTGAGCAATGGACAAGCGATGGATAGTCCGACCCTCGTTGCTCCTTTGGTCGTGAGTGCTGAGACCAAAGAGGTGCAGGTCTTCGGCATCATCTACCCAGCGCGTTTCAACGCGGCGCAAGGAGGCGAGGCTCACTACCATCTCCTCGTGTGGCAAGGCGGGTCGTCCCCCAACGCGCTGATCGAAACTCCAGTCGACGATCTGGCTTTGCACGATGCCCTCTTTACGCTGGGAGCGCAGCCCGGGAACAATCTGACCATGTCCTCGTGGAACCAACGACACGACGCTCACAGCGTTGCACCGCTAGAGAAGGTGACCGGTAGTGCTGTCGATGTGCGCCTCTCCTGGGATGGTAACCCTACCGGCATGCCAATTGACCAGGCGTTCAGTCAAGTCTCAAGTCTCAAGTCTCAAGTCTCAATCGACTGGCATTTCGGCGGCAACCGTGATCGTTGGTTCAACCGTGTGCCCTTGGCGCCAAGGCCTGGCTGCCTGGCTTGCTTGTATAGTTGCCCGAGCGGCAAGGTAAGTAATGGCGCGCTGAGCATCCACGACTATATCATTGCTCCCTCGCGTTTTATCGCCAATACCGATATCTTGCCGCCTGACGGCACCCCGGTCGTCGTGACGTTCCGCGTACAGCCTTGATTCATGCGTACCCTCTCACCGCGCATCGCTGTCCTCATCCCGGCCCTCAACGAGGAAGCCTCTCTCCCTTACGTCCTGGCCGATCTTTCCCAGGAAGCCGTGAACGAGGTGGTGGTGATCGACAATGGCTCCTCGGATCGCACCGCCGAGGTGGCGCGATCCGGTGGTGCGACGGTGCTCAACGAATTGCGCCGCGGCTATGGCTCAGCCTGTCTCGCCGGCATCGAGTACCTGAAGAGCCAGGAGCCGGACATTGTGGTGTTCCTTGATGCCGATTACAGCGATCATCCCGATGAACTCCCCGCGGTTGTGCGACCGATCGTGGCGGAAGGGGCCGACTTCGTGATCGGCTCGCGCACCAAGGGAGAGGCCGAGCCTGGCGCGCTGCTGTTCCAAGCCCGCGTTGGCAATGCCCTGGCGACTTGGCTCATCCGCCTGCTCTACGGCTTTACCTACAGTGACCTTGGCCCGTTCCGTGCCATTCGTTTTCCCGCGCTGCTCGCACTGGGAATGACCGACCGTACCTACGGCTGGAACGTGGAGATGCAGATCAAAGCGGTGCGCCGCGGGTTACGCATTACTGAAGTGCCGGTGCGCTACCGTAAGCGTGCCGGTGGCGAGTCGAAAGTGAGCGGCACGGTGAAAGGTACGTTTCTGGCCGGCTACAAGATTCTCTGGACGGTGTTCCGCTATGCGCGGGCATCTACATGAGATGAGCGGAGGAGTGGCGAGTATGAATCGCGCATGGCCAAGGGAAAAAAGATGCGTGCTTCGGTGGTGATACCGACGCTCAATGAAGCCGGGAACATCGGCCAAACCTTGGTCCAAGTGAGACGGGCTGGGGAGTGCCAGATCGTGGTTGTCGATGGCGGCAGCAGTGACCGCACTTGTGAGATTGCTCGTTCCTATGCCGACTTGGTCCTCTCCTCGCTACGCGGACGAGGGCGACAGATGAACGTCGGAGCACAGGCGGCAGTTGGCGAGGTGCTACTCTTTCTGCATGCTGATACTGTTCTACCGCAAGGGTTTCCCGAGATACTCGCGCAGGCTCTTGCCGACCAGAAAGTTGTTGCTGGTCGTTTTGACGTGCTTCTCGATGCGCCGGGCTGGCCGTTTCGTGTGATCGAGACGTTTGTGAATCTGCGCTCACGGTTGACGCGCGTCTCGACCGGTGACCAGGCGATCTTTGTCCGGCGGCAGACCTTTCTGGCAGTGGGAGGCTACCCCGAAGTTGAGTTGATGGAAGATTTGGAACTCAGCCGTAAGCTCAAAAGGGCGGGACACGTTGCCTGCCTGCGCGCGCAGGTGATGACCTCCGCGCGGCGTTGGCAGCGAGACGGTGTGGTGAAAACCATCGTGCTGATGTGGACGCTCCGGCTCGGCCACTTCCTGGGCATACCGCCGGAACATCTCAAGGCGTTTTACCCGGATACGCGTTAGGGTAGGGGCGAGCGGCCGCTCGCCCCTCCAGACTTTACTGGATTTCTCCGGCGTAGATCCCCATCACTGTCCGCAAGAAAGCCAGCCCGTCGGACTTCTGGCGCTGGAACGAGTTGCGACCGATGATCGAGCCGAAGCCGCCACCGTCGCGGATCGCCCGCGCCTCGGCAAAAAACGCGTCGTCTTCGCTGCGCGGTCCGCCCGAGAAAATCACAATCCGTTTGCCGTTGAAGGCGCTCTGCACGACGTGGCGCACGCGGTCGGGCAGCGTTTCGATGGGGATATGATGCTTCTGGTATACCTTTTTGGCCTCACCTAACTCGATGTGCGCGCTTGGCAGTTTGACCTTGATGATATGCGCGCCGAGTTGGGCGGCGATCTGCGCGGCGTAGGTGACCACGTCGATGGCGGTTTCCCCTTCCTTGCTGAGGCTGGAACCGCGCGGATACGACCAGAGCACCACCGCCAGACCTTTGGACTTGGCTTCCTTGGCGATCTCACGCGCCTCTTCGTACATGATGCGCGCCTGTGTGGAGCCGGGATAGATGGTGAAGCCGACTGCCGCGCACCCCAGGCGCAGAGCGTCGTCCACGCTGCCGGTGACCGCGGAGAGCGGGTCCTTCTCGTCGTACAGCACGTCGTGGTTGTTGAGTTTGAGGATCAAAGGAATCTCGCCGAGGAAGTTGGCGACACCAGCTTCGATGAATCCCAGCGGCGCGGCATAGGCGTTACAGCCGGCCTCGATGGCCAATTGGAAGTGATAATCCGGGTCGTAGCCGGCCGGGTTCGGCGCGAAGCTGCGGGCCGGTCCGTGCTCGAAGCCTTGGTCTACCGGGAGGATGACAAACTTGCCGGTGCCACCGAGGCGGCCGTGGTTGAGCAA
>JBGPOI010000620.1:0-3142 GCA_041487975.1 Binatia bacterium
CCAACAGGCGAATAATATAGCAGATAAGCAAGAGAAGTCGCAACATAAAATTTCCCGCGCCAATCATAACAAGGCCAGTCCAGTACAATGAACGAGTCCAGTAATCTCCGAGTAAGAATAGAAATCGGTCGATTCTTCACCACCTATAGAAGTCACCCTCACGACTGCCCGGCGAAATGTCAAATAAATCGCATCTTCGTTGACACTAAGGCACTTGCATGGTAGCCACAGCCGGAGATGGGTAAGGAAGAAAAGACCGTGGTTCTTTTACCTGCTGAGGAGGATTACCGCATAGTGTGTGAAACACCGCCCACTTCGCTTCTCCCGCAAATGGAACGCGAGGATCTGCAGCAACGTGTCACTCGAGCGCGGGTCCTCACCGTGCGGACTGGTACCCTGCTCGAGCAGCGCGATTGGCTTGCGTCAGAAGAGCCCTTAGAGATCCGCGTGCAAGGCCCTGGCCAAGAAGCAGTGAGCGTAGCCGTCACCATGCGGACGCCGGGAAACGATCACGAACTGGCCGTCGGTTTCCTCTATGCGGAAGGGCTTATCCGTTCAGGTGCAGAAGTCGTGTCAATCGACTCCGGTCCGGTTCTGCAAAAGGAGCAGCCCTGCAACATCGTGACTGTCCGCCTCTCTCACTCCTTCGATCTGGCTCCCTTGAAGCGGAACTTTTATGCCACCTCTAGTTGCGGGATCTGTGGGAAAGCCTCACTCGAGCAGATTGCCATTCACTGCGCGCCGGTTGCCCCTGGCCCGGTGCTGGCCCACTCAGTTCTCGTCGGCCTCTCGGCCACGCTGCGCCAGGCGCAGCGAGTCTTCGAGCAGACGGGTGGACTGCACGCCTCCGGCCTGTTCGACGTGACTGGGCAGCTTTTATCGCTCAGGGAGGATGTCGGCCGACATAACGCGGTCGATAAGCTGGTAGGCCAGATGGTGCTGGCTGGCGAGATGCCGCTGGCCGAACGCATCTTGCTCGTGTCCGGCCGGACCAGCTTCGAGATTATGCAAAAGGCGGCTATGGCGCGGGTTCCCATCGTCTGCGCGGTGTCGGCGCCGTCGAGCCTGGCGGTCGAGGTTGCGCAGCGCTTTAACATGACCCTGGTCGGTTTCCTACGCGACCACAGCTTCAATGTGTATACCCATCCGAAACGAATTGCTCTGGACAGTTGACGAGGAAAGGATCGGTTATGAAACGCTCATACGTTCGACTCACTGAGCCTCTCGTGCGTGAGAATGGCAGCCTGCGCCCGGCCACCTGGGACGAGGCGCTGGCCCGCGCCGCTCAGGGCTTCCAGACCGCGGTCGAGCGGCAGGGACCACGGACGTTCGGGTTGTTCAGTTGCTCGAAGGCCACCAACGAGACCAACTTCATGGCCCAGAAGTTCGCTCGCCTGGTCATCGGCAGCAATAACATCGACAGTTGTAACCGCACTTGACACGCGCCGAGCGTCGCCGGTCTGGCGGCAGTCTTCGGTGCGGGAGGCGGTACGAGTTCCTATCAAGAGATCGAGGAGACCGACCTGATCATCTTGTGGGGATCGAATGCGCGCGAGACGCACCCCATTTTCTTTCACCATGTGCTGAAAGGAGTGCATAAGGGGGCGCGGCTCTACGTCATCGATCCACGCCGGACCAGTTCGGCGCAATGGGCCGACGCCTGGCTCGGCCTGGATGTCGGCTCCGACATCGCTCTGGCCAATGCCATGGGACGGGAGATTATCGTTTCAGGTCTGACCAACCAGGCCTTTATCGCGCGGGCTACGACCGGCTTCGAGGAGTACCGTGCGTGCGTGGAGCCTTACACGCTCGACTATGCCGAGCGCGAGACCGGCGTCCCGGCGGGGCTGATCCGCGAACTCGCGCACGCCTACGCCCGGGCTGATCGCGCGATGATCTGCTGGACCCTTGGCATCACCGAGCATCATAATGCCGTGGACAACGTTCTGGCCCTTATCAACTTGTCGCTACTCACTGGGCATGTCGGCCGCTACGGCTCGGGACTCAATCCTCTACGCGGGCAGAACAACGTGCAGGGAGGCGGCGACATGGGCGCCCTTCCCGACCGGCTGCCCGGATTCCAACACGTTGAAGATGATGCCCTGCGCGGCAAGTTCGAGCAGGTCTGGGGGAAAAAGATTCCGCCCAAGCGCGGCTGGCACCTGAGCGACATGTTCGAGGCGATGGCACGCGGCGAGCTGACCGCCCTGTACGTGATCGGCGAGAACCCGGCTCAGTCGGAGGCTGATGCGGCCCACTCTCTGCACCTGCTGAAAGGTCTTGAGCATCTCGTCGTCCAGGATATTTTCCTGACGGCGACGGCCGAGATGGCCGACGTAGTGTTGCCGGCGGCGGCGAACTGGTGTGAGGCGGAAGGAACTGTCACTAGCAGTGAGCGCCGCGTCCAACGCGTGCGCCAGGCGCTGAATCCGCCAGGGCAAGCCCGCGCTGACATCACTATCATCTGCGACCTCGCTCGTCAGCTCGGCCATGACTGGGGGCAGCCCACGGCCGAAGACGTGTGGAATGAACTGCGCCGCCTGAGCCCCAATCACACAGGCATGAGCTATCGACGCCTCGAAGAACAGGGAGGCATCCCCTGGCCGTGTTATGACGAAAACCACCCGGGTACGCAGTTTCTTCATGGCCGCCTATGGGCGGAGCCGGTCCAAGGCCCCAAGGCTCCGTTCCATGCGGTGGAGCACGATCCGCCGGTGGACCGGCTCGATGCGGATTTTCCCATACGGCTCACGACCGGCCGCCGGTTGGATTCCTACAATACCGGTGTACAAAGTGGAGGATATCGCTCTCCATTACGGCGTGGGGAGACCCTTGATCTCTCTCCTGAAGACGGAGCGCTATATGGAGTCAGGGATGGAGAACCCGTGCGTATCAGCTCGCGCCGTGGTTCGATTATCGCGCCGGTTCGCTACGATTCGTCGCTGCGGCCTGGCTTAGCCTTTATGACGCTGCACTTCCCCGACGAGGTGGAGACGAACGTGTTGACTATTGACGCGATCGACCCCAAGTCGGGCACGGCTGAGTTCAAAGCAACCGCTGTGTGTATCGAAAAAATTGAGGCCGTAAGGGTACGGTCGACCGTGCCTCAGGAAGAGGCGCGGCCAGCGGAACAACCGGATTA
>JBGPOI010000621.1:0-3135 GCA_041487975.1 Binatia bacterium
CGGGCATCGGCAAATCCCGCCTCGTGCAGGAGCTCAAGCATGATGTCATGCACGAGGGCGCCGTGCGGATTGAGTTCCGCTGTTCCCCCTATCATCAGAACAGTGCGTTGTATCCCCTCATCGAGCATGTGCAGCGGGTGCTCCACTTCGCACCGGGCGATACGCCGCACGAGAAGCTGCGGAAACTGGCGCAGACGCTCGCGCGCTACCGCTTCCCGCAGGCCGACACCGTGCCGCTGCTGGCCGCGTTGCTGTCGCTGCCCCAGCCCGAAGGTCTCCCACCGCTGGCGCTAAGTCCCCAGCAGCAAAAGCAGAAGACGCTCGACGCTTTAGTACGGTGGCTGTTTGAAGAAGCCGAACAGGCGCCGGTGTACGTCGTCTGGGAAGATCTACACTGGGCGGACCCCTCGACCCTGGAGTTCTTGGCAGTGTGTCTGGACCAGGTGCCCACGGCGCGTATGCTGAAGGTGTTGACCTTCCGCCCGGAGTTCGCGCCGACGTGGGTGTCGCGCTCCCACTTCAGTCACCTCGTGCTCAGCCGCTTGGGACGCACACAGAGCAACACCATCGTCGAGCAGATCACTCGCGAGAAAGCCTTGCCCGCGGAGGTCGTGCAGCAGATTGTTGCCAAGACCGATGGGGTGCCATTGTTCGTGGAAGAGTTAACCAAAGCGGTGGTGGAGTCGGGGTTACATGTAGGGGCGACGCATGCGTCGCCCCTACCGCTCGGCATTCCCGCTACGCTGCACGACGCATTGATGGCGAGACTGGATCGGCTTGGGGCCGCCAAAGAGATCGCGCAGGTGGGCGCTGTTCTTGGTCGAGAGTTTAGCTATGAACTCATCCACGCCGTCTCCTTACTTGACGAAGAGACCTTACAGCACGGGCTGAAGCAGTTGGTCGCGGCGGAACTGATGTATCAGCGCGGGCTCTTGCCACAGGCACACTATCTCTTCAAGCACGCGCTCATTCAGGATACGGCCTATCAATCGTTGTTGAAGAGCACCCGGCAACAGTATCACCGCCAGATTGCCCATGTGCTAGCGGAACGCTTCCCTGAGACCGTCGAGACGCAGCCCGAGCTAGTGGCTCATCACTACACCGAGGCAGGCCTGATAGAGCAGGCCCTTCCCTATTGGCAGAAGGCAGGCGAGCGAGCCACCCAGCGCTCGGCCTATGTGGAAGCGGTTGCTCACCTCACCAGGGGGCTGGAATTGCTTAAGGTCCTGCCGGACACGCCTGAGCGTACCCAGCAAGAGCTGGACCTACAAACCACCCTTGGCCCAGCTTTGATGGCCGCCAAGGGTTATGCAGCCCCGGAAGTGGAAAAAGCCTACGCCCGGGCGCTCGAACTGTGCCGGCAGGTGGGGGAGACCCTTCGGCTCTTCCCAGTGGTGATGGGACTGCGGGTGTTTCATTTAGTGCGAGGGGAGTTACAGACGGCACGTGAGCTGTCGGAGCAGACTATGCGTCTGGCCCAAAGCGTACAGGGTCCGGCCCCCCTCATGAGGTCCCACGTTGCACTGGGGGAGACCTTGTACTTCCTGGGAGAGTTTGTCCAAGCTCGAGAACACATGGAGCAGGGGTTTACTCTCTACGATCCGCGGCAGTTACGCTCTCCCCGGGCGTGGGTAGACGACGGGATGGCTTCCCTATCCTATACAGCCTCAATCCTGTGGAATCTTGGCTATCCGGACCAAGCCCTGAAGAGGAGCCGCGAAGCGCTCACCTTGGCCCAGGAGCTGTCTCATCCCTATAGCCTAGGTTTTGCCCTATTCTTTGCTGCCAGACTCCATCAGTACCGTCGCGAAGGGCAACTGACCCAAAAGCGGGCAGAGGCGACCATGACCCTCTCGACCGACCAGGGGTTTCCGTACTGGTTGGCGATGGGAACTACCCTGCGGGGCTGGGCGTTGGCCGAGCAGGGACAAGGAGAAGAGGGGATTGCGCAGACCCGCCAGGGCCTGGCCGGCTACCGAGCCACGGGGGCAGAGTTGGCACAGCCGTATTTTCTTGCTCTGTTGGCCGAGGCGTACGGAAAAGGAGGACAGGCCGAAGAGGGGCTCACGGTACTGGCCGAGGCGCTGGAGGTGGTAAACAAAACTGAGGAGCGGATGTACGAGGCAGAGCTGTATCGGCTGAAAGGCGAACTCCTGCTGGCGCAGGAAGGCTACAAGCTTCAGGCTATAGGCCACAGAGAAAAGACGGAAAAAGCGGAGGGGTGTTTTCACAAAGCCATTGAGATTGCTCGCAAGCAACAGGCGAAGTCGCTGGAACTACGAGCGGTGATGAGCCTGGCAAAGCTCTGGCAGCACCAGAGCAGGCAGGAAGAAGCTTACGAGACGTTAGCCGATATCTACAACTGGTTCACCGAAGGCTTTGACACCAAAGATTTGCAAGAGGCGAAGGCGCTGTTGGAAGAATTGAGTCATTGAGCGATTGCATCATTGAGTCATTGAAGCATTGCGGTATTGTTTTCATCAATGAACAAATGACTCGATACAGATAACCTTAACCCTTCGATTCGAGGGAAGCTGGGCGCGATCGGCGGGATCGGCCTGGATCGCGAGAAGCTGTTTACGCGCGGCGCACTAATCAAGAGAGAAAGGAGGCAAGCATATGACAGCGATGCGAGAAATCACCTCGGGGCTCAAATTCCCCGAAGGTCCGGTTGCCATGGACGATGGCAGCGTACTGGTGGTGGAGGTCACGCGCGGCACACTCACGCGCGTTCGACCTAATGGCACCAAAGAAGTCGTGGCCGAAACCGGCGGCGGACCTAACGGTGCGGCCATTGGGCCGGACGGGAAAGTGTACATCTGTAACAATGGGGGGCTCAAATTCACCGAGGACGGGAGTCCGACGGAGGGCCTGCCGGAGGGATATACCGGGGGGTGTATTCAACGGGTGGATTTAGCCAGCGGAAAAGTAGAGGTCCTCTACACTGACTGTAATGGACATCGTCTGCGCGGCCCGAATGACATTGTCTTTGACGCTACGGGAGGTTTCTGGTTCACGGATTTTGGCAAGGTGCAAGAGCGCCAAAAGGATCGCACCGCGATCTATTACGCCAAACCGGATGGCTCGCTGATCAAGGAGATGATCTTCCCCATCGATGGACCCAATGGCATTGGC
>JBGPOI010000622.1:0-3129 GCA_041487975.1 Binatia bacterium
AAGGCCGACCACTTCGGCTCCACCGGCACCAGTCAGAAGCGATCCGCACGGCCCAAGGTGGACACCACTACGTGCTGACGACAGGGACAGGATCGGGCAAGAGCCTCGCCTACATCGTCCCTCTTGTGGATCACTTGCTGCGGCGCGGGAGCGGACGCGGCATTCAAGCGATCGTCGTCTATCCCATGAACGCCCTGGCAAACAGCCAGTATGGGGAACTCGAGAAGTTCTTGCGCCACGGCTATCCGGACGGGAAGGGGCCTGTCACCTTCGCCCTCTATACCGGTCAGGAGTCGGATGAGCAAAAGCGTGCGATTGTTGCCGATCCGCCGGACATCCTGCTCACCAATTACGTGATGTTGGAACTCTTGCTCACACGGCCTCAGGAGAAGAACCTTATCCAGGCGGCCCAGGGCCTGCAGTTCCTTGTGCTCGATGAACTGCACACGTACCGGGGCCGGCAGGGGGCCGATGTCGCCCTGCTGGTCCGCCGAGTCCGGGATGCGCTCGCAGCAACGCGTCTCCAGTGCGTGGGAACCTCTGCGACGATTGCCAGTGCCGGGACTGCTGATGAGCAGCGGACCGAGGTCGCAAAGGTCGCTTCCCTCTTGTTTGGTGCAGAGGTCTTGCCCGCGCAGATCATCGGGGAGACACTTCGCCGCGCGACGCTGGCGAGGGATAGCGGGGATCCAACTTTCGTGGCCGCGCTCACGCAACGGATTGCAGATCCAGACCGTCATCCGCCGACTGACTACCAGCGCTTTGTGGAGGACCCGCTCTCCATCTGGATCGAGAGCACCTTTGGCGTCCGCGCCGAGCTTGGAAGTGGTCGTTTGCTACGTGCGCGGCCTCGTAGCCTTTCCGGCAAAGACGGAGCGGCCAGGGAGTTAAGCCAACTCACCGAGGTATCCGAGCACCGCTGCATCGAGGTGCTTCAGGAAGGTCTGTTGGCTGGCTATGCGTGCGAGATCCCTCCAGAGACGCGCTTCCCGCCGTTCGCCTTCCGCTTGCACCAGTTTATCAGCCGCGGCGACACGGCCCCGCTCAACTATCTCATCCTGAGTGATCTGACCCATATTGTGGCCGAGTTGTTCGGCCAGGTTGTCATTCCACAGACTGTACTGAACGAATTGCAATCCACACAAGCACCAGACAAGGTCCGCGAATGGTTCGCTCAGCGCCCAGACTGGCTGGTTGTAAGAGAGGTGCAGCACGAAGATCCGACGCTTGCTCACCTCGACCCCGGAGAAAGGGAAGCCATTACGCTCGCCCAGGAACTGCAGGCCGACCTCATTCTCCTTGATGAAAACCGGGGACGACGAGAGGCGATCAGCCGCGGCTTCAACATCACTGGTACGATTGGACTGTTAGAGGAGGCGAGCAAGCCGGGGAGTTATGATAAGGTAACTATTATCAGGTCATCACGAGGAAGAGAACCCATGCACGCCATTAAGATTCAGGTCATCGTTCCTGAAAATCGAGAACTAAAAATCACCCTACCTCCTAAGGTGCCGCCAGGATCGGCCGAGGTCATCGTGCTCGTACCAGAACAAGAGGCAAAGGGATCTAACGTCACGGAGGTGCTGCGTCTCGTTGACGAGTGGAGGGCAACACACCCAGGCCGCCGCTCCAAGGAGGAGATTGACCGCTATCTGGAAGAGGAACGCGCGAGCTGGGGAGCTGAAGAGTGACGATCTATTTGGACAGTTGCATCCTATTTACCCGTTATGAAGAAGCTCACTAAAGATTATCGCGAATCCTTGCTCGAATCGCTCAAAGATCCCGCTGAAGCTGCTGAATATCTGAATGCCGCCCTCGAAGAAGGAGATAGTCAGGTATTGATGGTGGCGCTACGCGATGTCGTAGACGCCCAGCAGGACATCAGCCGCCTGGCCAAAACAGTCCGGCTAAACCGTGAAAGCGTGTATCGTACGCTGTCCAAAGGGAATCCGCGCCTCGCAAGTCTAGAATCCCTGTTGGATGCACTCGGATTGCGCCTCAAGGTCGAGCCAAAAAGATCAGCAGCGTAGTCGTGCAGGGCGCCCCTGACTGAGCAGTATATTCTGGGGAAGGTCAACGCCGGAACCAAGCACTCTCTCCGGCATCACCCACGACGACATAGACTCCGTCAGGGAAATCCTCCCCGTCATCACGAGCAGAAATACGACGAGTACCGCACCAAGCGTGTCATCTTAGAAATCTGCGACGCCATGGCCGAAGCGATGCGCACCGACAAGCCCTATCAAACTCTCCTCGATTCACCATCCGCCGCCCCCCGCGTGGCGCATCCGGCAAGAGAAGCTGCTGAAGGAAATCGATCAAATCGAATCTCTATTCCCTGTCCTTGATGACGTTCCCGCCATCTACCGCCACTGGCGGCGTCTCGCGGAGACGTGTGGGGTTTCGGGTTGCCAGGCATTTGATGCACGAATCGCAGCCCTCATGCCCTCGCATCACATCCCCCATATTTTGACGTTCAACACCGACGATTTCCGCCGTTATCCTGCTCTGGTCGTGGTGAGCCCTCACGATACGGGAGGTTCCGCTTCAGTCGAATCCTGAAGAGACAAGAGAGCAAGCGGTGTCGCCTTGACGCCGGTTATGCTCCAGTGCGATATGTGTTGGTAGCCCCCGGGGAAGGGGCAAGTACCCCGTACGCAAAGGAGGGCCGCGCTGTGGGGAAACCTAGATGGCAAAGAGGGATATGCCTGAGCGTCTTGCTAATTCTATTGGTCTGCGGTTTGCCTGTCCAGGCAGACGTGGCTCAGACTGCTGATCTCACAGAGAAAATCTTGGCGGAGTTCTACCCCTACCGCCAGGGAGCCCCGCAAGTCGAAGGCATCACTCCGGGAATGACGATCAACAAGAACAATGCCCAGGTCGCGGCCGCGGTGTTGCCGCCAGAGGTTCTCAAAGTCGTGCAGGCCGGAGACCTGGAAATCACCGTGCAAGCGACGACTGACCTCCCTGTGCGCGAGGAATACATTAATGCGACCGTGGCGCACGCCGCGCAGGTCGCAATCGAGCCGGACGGAACGCTCTCAAATTATGTCTCCGGGCTCCCGTTTCCGCTGCTCGATCCGGCCGACCCCCAGGCCGGGCTCAAACTGGGCTGGAACTTACGCTATC
>JBGPOI010000623.1:0-3123 GCA_041487975.1 Binatia bacterium
CGTTACGGGCGTTGGGGCCCTTGATGATCTGGAAGATGAAGTCCGACCCTTTGAAGACTTCTTTGTTGCCAATGGCTCCGAGTGACTGGGGAAGATACTGGTCGATCCACGCCTGGAGGTTGAACGGCAACGCCACCGTGGTTGCGGACATGGGCTGACCCTCCTTTTGTAGCCTTGCTTTACTACGAGCGCGCGCAGAAGCAAAGCAATCCCTTACCTCGCCGTTGTTCTCCACTCCGCCTTTCGGTTGACAATAACGTGGCAGCGCGCTAACCGGCAAGGAAAGGAGGGGATGTTATGAAAGCGACTTATCCCAGAATGGTCGGTGTCGGATTTGGTTTCTTCATCTGGTTCCTCGCCGCCCCCTGGGGGCAGGCAGCTGAGGTAGCAAAAAGCCCGCATGGGCCGAACGATGAAATCGGGGTGCTCAACACCTTGACCGCAGCTCAGAGTCTAGCCGTGCTGCAACGCATAGACTCTGGCAAGGTGTATGACCTGGGAGTGGACTACTTCGTGGGCATGCCCGGGCTAGCCGATCTGGGCATGGGCGATCCCGCGTATCACATGTGGATGACGCACACGCCCAGCGGGATCAAGGTCGAAAACCTCACGCCTGCCGGCGCCCCGCAAGACACGGCTCTCTATGATGACGCCGTACTGATGTCCACCCACAGCGGCACGCACCTTGATAGCCTCAACCACCTGGGCTACGGGGACAAGATCTTTAACGGCTATGAGGCGTCCCGCTATCTTGGCAACAAAGGGTGGACTAAGGCCGGCGCTGATAAAATTCCGCCTATCATCACCCGCGGGATTCTCATTGATGTGGCTGCCGAGAAGGGAGTAACGATGTTGCCCGAGGCCTACGAGATTAGCGTCGAGGATCTCCAGCGGGCGCTGAGCAAACAAAGCACGACGTTGCAACCAGGGGACGCTGTCCTCATCCGCACCGGGCGCATGACCGTGTGGCCGGATGCGAAAAAATTCGTGCCCAACGAACCTGGGATCACCCGCCAGAGCGCGGCGTGGCTGATCGATCACGGCGCTGTGCTCCTGGGCGCGGACAATATAGGGGTGGAAAAGTTTCCCATGGCTGCGGAAGGGGTACATACCTACGTCTTCGCCGAGCGGGGAGTCTGTCTGCTGGAATTGGTGTGGCTAGAAGATCTGGCCAAGGACAAAGTGTACGAATTCGCCTTTATCGCCGCTCCGATCAAGCTGCGAGGCGCGACCGGATCGCCCACCCGGCCGCTAGCGCTGCCGCTGCGGGCGAAGAAGAGCGAGTAATCAGGAGTGTGATACTGGAGCGAATTTCCTTTGCCTTTAGCAAGCGAAACAGGGAGGCTGGATGCCCGCCTGCGCGGGCATGACAGAAGAAGGAGCTTGAGCCGTGTCATTCCCGCGGAAGCGGGAATCTAGTTTTTGCTCAATGCATCTGCAATCTACTCTGCTCATCACGATAATTCATCCAACAGTGCCTTCGCCTCTTTTAAGTCCACCGTATCAAACCCTTCGGTAAACCAGCCATAGATCTCCGCCAGCATCTGTCGGGCTTCTTCTTTCTTACCCTGCTGCTGCCACAGCCGGCTCAAGCTCATCACCGCCCGCAGCTCCAGCGACTTCGCGCTCTGGCGGCGGGCAATCTCGATGGCCTTGAGAAAACATGCTTCGGCTTCCGCCTCCGCTTGGAGGTTAGGGGTTAGGGATTGGGGGGTGGCATCTTCGGACTTGCTTTGACTTGCCTTGACCTGCTTTGACTGCAGAGACAATTCGCCCTTGAGCCGATACAGCTCCGTTTCACACCACCGTTCCTCGTTCTTGTTCACCATCGACAACGCCTCAGCCACCGTGGTCAGCCCTTCTTCCCTTCGTCCTATTTTCCCGCACGCGTCAGCCAGCAGGACGAGAAAATACGGTCGCCACAGCTCGGCTCCTGTCGCTTGGTAGGCCGCAAGACCCTGGTGTATCTGGGCAATCCTCTCTTCTCCTTGTCCTCGTTCGGCCAGAGCCCACCCCTGCAGGATAACGCCCCAGGGTAAAAAGAACGTGAACCCATGGTCGGTCGAGAGGGTTATGGCAGCCTTTGCCCACTCTTGGACAACTTCCCCTTCCCGCCGGAGCGAAGCGATCACACACGAAACGTTGAGGGCATAAGCAAGGATGAAAGGCTCAGACAGCTCTTGGGCAAGGGTGAGGGCTTCGTGCATTCTTTGCTGCGCCTGGGCCGGATAGCCAAGCTGCCAGAGTACGTTTGCAGCAAGAGCTCTGTGATATACTCCAGGGTTCCGTCCGTAGAGAAAGATCCGGGAGCGAGAGGGCTGGGTGGCATACAAGGCGAGCCCCTGCTCCGCCTGTCCGAGAGCGGGCGCAAACTTCCCCAACCACCACAACGTCAGTCCTCGCATATAGTGGGCCTCTAGGAGAAATGTGGAGTCTTGCATCCTGTGGGCCAACGCGAGGAGCTGCTCTGTCAACTCATCTGTCCTCTGTAACTCGCCCCGTGTGGTGTAGAAATTGTTCAGTCCCCACAGTGCCTGGAAGCGCAGCGTTAGGTCCTCAATCTGTTGGCTCAGTGCTAACGCCTGGGTGTAAACTTCCGCCACTTCAAGGGTCCCAGTCCCCTTTGTGACTATTAATGCCCGTCCCAAGGCAAGCTGCAGGGTAAGTTCGCGGTGAGTCCGCTGAGGTGAAACGGGGAGGGTCTTCAGCAATTCGAGCCCTTGAGTCAGGTGTCCAACGGCCTCCGTATAGGCAAAGCGTTGAGCGGCTCTCTCTCCGGCCTGCTGCCAATAGGGAATAGCTTGTTCGATGAGGCCTGCCTCGGTGTAGTGACGTGCTAATAGCTCAGGTTGAGTCTCCCTCGTCTCCGCAAACCGTTCTGCCAACACCTGGGCAATCTGCTTGTGATACTGCTGTCGCTTGCTCTTGAGCAACGACTGATAGGCCGCATCTTGAATGAGGGCATGTTTGAAGAGGTAGCGCGCCTGCGGTGGCAGCCCTCTCTGATAAAGCACTTCGGCTTCTACCAGCTTGCCTAGCGCTTGCTGCAAAGTCGTCTCGTCTACCGGTGAAACAGCCTGGAGCAACTCATAGGCAAACTCCCGCCCTAGGGTCGCTCCCATC
>JBGPOI010000624.1:0-3107 GCA_041487975.1 Binatia bacterium
TAGTCGAGGCCGGCTATGAAGTCATCGCCATCTCCATGCTGCTGGCTGGCAACGCTGAGGGCCACGACGGCGGCTGTTGTTCGATCGACGACTTTCAGGACGCTCGCCGTGTCGCCGAACAATTGGGCATCCCGTACTACGTTCTCAATCTTAAGGACGCCTTTCGCAGCCGGGTGATCGACGTCTTCACCAATGAGTACTTGCACGGCCGCACGCCCAACCCCTGCCTGCTGTGCAACCGGGACCTCAAGTTCGATTTACTGTGGCAACGGGCGCGTGAACTGGATGCCCACTTTGTCGCCACCGGCCATTATGCTCGTGTTGAGTACGACCAGGCAAATGGAGGTTACCAGCTCCTACGTGGGACGGACCAGCGTAAGGACCAGTCCTATTTTCTTTTTACCCTGAGCCAGACCCAACTCGCTCACACGCTGTTCCCGGTTGGCCATCTCACCAAAAACGAGGTACGAGAAAAGGCTCGCGTGCTCGGGCTCAAAGTGGCGGAGAAGCCGGAGAGCCAGGATATCTGCTTCGTGCCGGACGGAGACTATGCGCGCTTTATCGAGCAGCGACTATCGAGCGAGCAGGTAAAGATGGGTGAGATTATTGATCAGGACGGACAGGTGCTTGGTGCGCATGACGGTGTCCACCGTTTCACCGTCGGCCAGCGTCGCGGCTTGAGGTTAGGTGGCCTGGCTGAGCCCAGGTATGTCACGCACATCGACGCACAGAGCGGACGGGTCAGGGTCGGCACCAAGGACCAACTCTGCTCTCGCGGTCTGATTGCCAAAAGGGTGAATTGGCTAGACGGCGTTCAGACAGAAGAGGTTCGCGTAGCGGTCAAGATTCGCTACCGTCATCCCGCCATTCCTGCTCGTGTTGTCCCCCAGGCGGCAGGCGAGGCAGTCGTCTGGTTCGAGAAATCCTCTCCGGCTGTGACTCCAGGCCAGGCGGCGGTATTCTACGAGGGTGAGCGCGTGCTCGGCGGCGGGTGGATCGAAGGAGCATTGTAAGGCTATGCTGCGAGTAGCGATCACCACCCTAGGATGTAAGGTCAACCAATACGACACTGCCACAATTGAGGACCGGCTCAAGGCCGAAGGGCATACTCTCGTTCCGTTCACCGAGACCGCGGACGTATACATCGTCAATAGCTGCACCGTTACGAACCAGGCCGATGCTGAGAGCCGTCAACTCGCTCGCCGCGCCAAGCGCCATAACCCCGCAGCCCGGGTCATCATGACAGGGTGTTACGCACAGGTGAATCCCAAGTCCGTGGCGCGAGCTTCAGAGGTAGATTACGTCATCGGCCTGAATCGCCTGGGCGACCTGCTGCACGCGGTTACGGCGGAACTAGCAGAGCGGATTACGGTCAGCAATCTGCGCAAGGCAGAAGGAGGCAAGTCCCCAGGAATCGACACTTTTGGCGCACTCACCTTCAGTGGGCAGACCCGAGCGTTCCTGAAGATTCAGGAAGGGTGCGATTTATTTTGTACTTTCTGTATCGTGCCGATGTCGCGCGGCAAGAGTCGCAGTGTCTCTCCGCGTATGGTGTTGGAGCAACTCGACCGCCTGGCCAACCAGGGCTTTCAGGAAGTCGTTCTCACTGGCATCCACCTGGGCGGATACGGAGAAGATCTCGATCCGCGAGTTGACCTGACTTGGCTGCTGGAGGCAATCGAGGAACGTAAGCCGCTGCCGCGCGTGCGTTTGAGTTCCATTGATCCCCACGAGATTAGCAACTCTCTTCTGCGGCTGCTGGCTCAAGCACAGACACTCTGTCCGCACCTTCACATCCCTTTGCAATCCGGAGACGATACGATCCTGTCGCGCATGCGTCGGCGCTATGACAGCGCACTCGCACGCGACGTATTGATCCGGCTGCGCGAGACCCTGCCGCAGGCGGCGCTCGGCACCGATCTGATCGTCGGTTTTCCCGGTGAAGGAGAGGACGAATTCGCCCGCGGCCTGAAGTTTCTGGAGGAAAGCCCCTTCACCTATTTTCACGTGTTTCCTTACTCCATGCGCAACGGCACCACCGCGGCGAAGTTCTCCGATAAAGTGCCGCAACCGCTCATCAACGCACGCGCCCGCCAAGTGCGTAAATTAGCTGAACAGAAGAAGGCGGCATTCGCACGCGGCTTTGCCGATCATACCCTGCCGGTTCTCTTCGAACACACGCGTGACAAAGCCAGTGGCCTGCTCAAGGGCTATAGTCGTAACTACCTACGGGTCCTGGCCGCCGGAGGAGACGAATACATGAATCGCGAAGTCCCCGTCACCATCACCCGCACGAACGGTGAATCCTTGTGGGGACAGATACAAGTTGAGAATTCAGAGGTCAGCATTTCCGACCCCGGACTCCGGACTGAATGACCTGCTTAGACTCCGCATTGAGTGACTTTCATGTCCGACCTTGCCGCGCTCGAATCCATCTTGAGTTACTCCTTCCAGCACAAGGAGTTGCTCAGCCTTGCACTCACGCATAGTTCGTATCCTCTGCAACCGCACGAAGAGCATAACGAAAGGCTTGAATTCTTAGGAGACTCCGTGCTTGGCTTGGCAATGAGCGCCCTGCTCATGCGGCGATTCCCAGAGGCTAATGAGGGTTACCTAACGAAGATGCGCGCTTCGTTAGTCAATGCCCGAGTGCTGGCGAGCAAAGCTGCGGCATTGTCGCTGGGGCATTGGCTGCGTCTGGGGGGCAGTGAAAAGTGGGGTGGCGGACGAGAGAAACCTTCGATTCTCGCCTCCGCCTATGAAGCAATTCTGGGCGCGGTGTATCTCGATGGGGGTTTCACTCCCGCTTATGAGTTAGTGTCCCGGCATTTCGCCGACGAACTCGAAGAAAAGTCACGAGGCGCGCTGTTCGATTGCAAGACTCGGTTACAGGAAATCTCCCAGAAGATTTTCAAAGAGATCCCGCTGTATACCGTGGTCGAGGCGAAAGGCCCGGACCACCAGCCGCTGTTCATCAGCCAGGTCTCGATCGCCGGCAAACTGTACGGTCGCGGTGAAGGTCCGAATAAGAAGGGCGCAGACCAGGCAGCAGCTTTTCAGGCTCTAGCCATGCTCAAGCGCGAAAACGAAGGGCAAGACAAAGCCGA
>JBGPOI010000625.1:0-3096 GCA_041487975.1 Binatia bacterium
AATATGTACACCACTTACCAGGGCCGGGATGGGGTGTCGTTGGGCAGCATCTGGCGGCGAGCCTTGTTTGCCTGGTACTTCAGCGACCTGAAGTTATTGATTAGTGGGAACGTCACGGCTTCGAGCCGGATGCTGTTTCGTCGCCTCATCCAGGATCGCATCAGTCGCATCGCCCCGTTCCTTCAGCTCGATCACGATCCTTACCTGACCATTAGTGATGGGCGACTGATCTGGGTGCAAGACGCGTATACGGTGAGCGATATGCTCCCGTACTCGCAAAGGAGCCAGCCGGGCGGCATCAACTATATCCGCAACGCGGTGAAGGTGGCAGTCGATGCCTACGATGGTACCCCGGTCTTCTATGTTGCCGACCCGCAAGATCCGCTTGTGCGCACTTATCAACGTATTTTCCCCTCCCTGTTTCAGTCGCTCGAGCAGATGCCGGAGTCGTTGCGCGTGCATATCCGGTATCCGGAGGATCTCTTTTCCCTGCAGGCGAGCATGTACGGCACCTACCACATGACCGACCCGGAGGTCTTCTACAACAAGGAAGACCTGTGGAACTTCCCGCAGGAGACCTACAGCGGCAAAGCGGTTTTCATGCAGCCGTACTACACCATTATGCGCCTGCCGGGCGAGGCGCGCGAAGAGTTCATTTTGATGCTGCCGATGGTGCCGCGTAATCGCGACAACATGATCGCCTGGTTGGCCGCCCGCTGTGATGGCCCCCACTACGGAGAGGTCCTGGAGTTTGCCTTCCCCAAGGAGAAGCTGGTGTACGGACCGGCACAGGTGGAAGCGCGGATTGATCAAGATACGACGATCTCCCAGCAGCTCTCGCTGTGGAATCAAACGGGGTCGCGCGTGATTCGTGGGAACCTGCTGGTCATTCCGATTGAGGATGCGGTGTTGTACGTGGAACCGCTCTACCTCAGCGCCGAAACGCGGGAACTCCCGGAATTGAAGCGGCTGATCGCCTCGTCTGGGGATCGGGTGGTGATGAGCCAAAACGTCGATTCCTTGCTGGCTGCGCTCTTCACGAAGGAGACGAGGCAGCCGCCGGTTGTCACGGCGACTGGGCCAGCCGGGGCTCTGCCGCCCGCAGCCGAGCCGCCGCTGAGCGGAACCGCTGCAGCAGCGCTCCGACACTACCGCCAGGCGTTGGACGCGTTGCGTAAGGGGGACTGGCAGACGTTCGGCGTCGAAATGGATGCCCTGCAGAAAGCCTTAGAAGGCACGGCGGCAGCAGCACCCCCTTCATGAGCTGTGGTCATCGCTTGCATTTTGCGAGGCGCTGAGCCCCGCCACCGTGCACTCTGCACGAACCCCGCCCCCACAATAGCGCTACTCTTAGTGCATCTGCAGGAAACCTGTTGGGGAATACGGTTATCCTCGATCCGGCCAGAGCAGTGTAGGGGCTTGATTTATCAAGCCCTTGGGTGGGTCCGATGAATCGGACCCCTACATTGGTATCCCCAAGAGGTATACTGAAACTGCATTAGGTTTTTTCGCGGCTTTCTTTTCCTTGGTCTCGGCACGCCTCTTGCGCACGTACAACAAGCAATCCCAGTGCTGGAGGAGAAAAACTATGCTGGATGTGCTGTTCCTCACAACAACGGTGATATTTTTCGCCATCGCCTGGGCCTACGTTCGTGGCTGTGATCGCCTGTAGGAGAGATTGATGGATTTGGAATACGTACTTGGCGGTATCCTGTCAGTCCTGCTGACGGGCTATTTAGTCTATGCGCTTCTACGCCCAGAGCGGTTTTAGCAGGACAATACGGGCAAACGGGGGGCGCTCATTTCTAAGAATGTCGAAGAACAGCCCTTCTCATAGATGAGAAACTTTAGGGGGCAATAATGTCGGCAAACGGTTGGCTGCAGATTCTCGTCTTTTTTCTGGTGATCCTGGCGCTGACCAAGCCGCTGGGCATCTACATGTTCCGTGTCTTTGAAGGGGACCAACAACCCCTTCCACGCTTCTTTGGACCGATCGAGCGAGGGATCTATCGCCTCTGCGGGGTTAATCCCCGGGAGCAGCAGACGTGGACACAATATACCCTGGCGTTACTGCTCTTCAGCGCCATCACGCTGCTGGTGACGTATGCCATTGAGAGGCTACAACACGTCCTGCCTTTGAATCCGCAGCAGTTTGGTCCGGTCCCCGAGGACCTGGCGTTCAATACCGCGGCGAGTTTCACCACCAACACCAACTGGCAAGCGTATAGTGGTGAGTCCACCATGAGCTATCTGACGCAGATGGCGGGACTGGCCTGGCATAACTTCATCTCTGCGGCCGCCGGTATCGCGGTTGCCATTGCCTTGGCCCGCGGGCTGACATACCACTTGCGACCTGGTGACGCCAAGACGCTCGGTAACTTCTGGGTCGATCTCATCCGGTGCACGGTGTATGTCCTGTTGCCGATCTGCATCCCGGTGGCGTTGGTCTTAGTCTCTCAGGGTGTGATCCAGAACTTCTCTCCCTACGTCGATCTCACGACCGTGGAGGGTGTCAAGCAGACGCTCGCTATGGGTCCAGTGGCGTCACAAGAAGTTATTAAAGAATTCGGCACCAATGGGGGCGGCTTCTTTAACGCCAACAGCGCCCATCCGTTTGAGAATCCCAATCCGCTCACGAATTTCCTCGAAATGGTATTAATCTTCGCCATCTCCGCCGCTCTCACGTACACCTACGGCCGTATGGCACGGGACCAGAAACAGGGGTGGGCCCTGTTTGCTGCCATGGCCCTGATGTTTTTCATGGGTGTTGCGCCTGCGTATTATTTCGAGTCCACCGGCAACCCGGTGATACACGGTCTGGCAGTAGACCAGACAGCGGGAAACATAGAAGGCAAAGAGGTCCGGTTCGGCGTTGCTAACTCGGCTCTATGGGCAACGGTGACTACCGACACGTCGTGTGGAGCGGTCAATTCTATGCACGATAGCTATACCCCACTCGGCGGTCTTGTGCCACTTGCCAATATTCAGCTGAGTGAAGTGGTCTTTGGTGGAGTCGGCTCCGGGCTCTACGGTATGCTCGTCTATGTCCTGCTAGCGGTCTTTATCGCCGGCCTGATGGTCGGCCGCACACCTGAG
>JBGPOI010000626.1:0-3077 GCA_041487975.1 Binatia bacterium
CTACCTGATGAGAGCGGTGCGCATCAGGTGCAGCCGCGCACCAGAAACAACACCAGTACAATCGGGATCGACACCCCGAGTGACCAGAGGGAACTAAGATGACATATTCTCGTCAGTTGCTGCTTGTCGTGTTTGGAATCGGAGGAGCACTGCTTTCGTCGCTGTTGCCGGGTTGTACGCGGTTGCTCGGCCGGGAGGAGACTCCTGCGCCGCCCGTGGTCACGCCACAGGCGAAAGAGGCAGCGCCCAAGCCTGAGGGGTCGAAGGTGGAGCAGGTCGGAGAAGCCTCCTGGTACGGGCCGGCCCACCAGGGGAAAGAGACCGCTAGTGGAGAAACCTTTGATCAGAATAAGCTGACCGCAGCACATCCGACGTTGCCCCTGGGCACCAAGGCGGTGGTCACCAACCTGGAGACCGGAAAATCGGTGGCGGTCACGATTAACGACCGTGGTCCCTCTGGGAGGGGGCGGAAGATTGATCTGTCGCACGCCGCCGCCCAAAAGATCGGGATGACGAAGAAGGGAGTGGCGCAGGTCAAGATTGAGGCGAGGCCCCGCCGGAAACCGACCAAGAAGGTGGCGCGGCGGAAGACGAAGAGCCGCGCGACACCGGTCGCCACGCGCACCGACATGCCGACGCTGTCCCCGCAGTAATCCTTTGGTGAGAGAGACGGCAGTGCATAAAGTGTATAATATTATGCACGAATCGAGCGCGCCGGTGAAGAGATGAAGGACAAAATCGACCCCCCTAATGCATATTCAGGAAATCTTTTGGAGAAAGTTGACTTTCCTCTCCCGCCGGGAGAGGGCTAGGGTGAGGAAACGGCGCTGGAGAAAACGCCGGTCGTAACAAGTCCTTACCTTCGGATAGCAGGTCTCATTATGCGATGGCGAAAAAGAAGTGTGGCCCTATGCCTTGGGTTGACAGTGCTGAGTCTGGGTCAGATGTCTTCTGCCGCGGACGAGCAACGGGCGCAGGAGATCGTGGACCGGGTGGCTCGACTTTTTAGCAGCAAATCCAGCATCGCTACGGTGAAAATGCAGATCTCCACCGAAAACTGGCAACGTAACCTCTCGATGACGATCTGGTCGCTCGGAGCCGAAAACGTCCTCGTCCGCCTCGACAGCCCTCGAGAAGAAGCAGGCACGGCCACCCTCAAAGCAGGTAGCAACATCTGGTACTATCTGCCGAAAACGCACCGCAAGATTAAGGCTCCTCCTGCAATGACGATGACCTCGTGGATGGGAAGTCACTTCACCCTCGATGATCTGGTGAAAGAGAGTAGCCTCACTAGCGACTACTTTATTAGGACCTCTTTTGCAGGAACGCGGGATGGGCTTGCGGTATATGAATATACCCTGACACCCAAGCCGGAGGCGGTGGTGGTATGGGGAAAAATTATTTTGGAAATCCGCCAAGTCGACCTGATGCCCATATGGCAGCGTTACTATGACGAGGACGAGAAGCTGGTCCGGGAGCTGACCTTTTCCGAGTACAAAACTATGGGTGAGAGGCTCATTCCTACGCGCCTGGTCATGCGACCCGTAGACAAGCCTGATGAGCAGACCACGATAGTGTACGAAGATATCGCCTTCGACGTGCCGATCAGGGAGGAGACGTTTTCCCTGCGCAACCTGGAGCGATGAGCGGACGGCTTTTCCAGCTTGCGTGGCGCAATCTCTGGCGCAATCCCCGGCGTACGCTTATCGCCATGGCTGCGATCGGTTTGGGCTACGCCATGCTGCTGTTCGTTGCGTGCCTGATGGCAGGACTGAGGCAGCAGATGATCGAGAGCGGCACGGACCTTGTTCTCTCTAATATCGAGGTGCACGCTCCGGGTTACTACCCGGACCGTCCCACTCACCAGACCTTGGGAGGGCGAGAAGGGACAGATGTCAGCGCGCTGCTTGCCGCCCTCACTGTTGACCCCCGGGTTTATGCTGCTAGTCCCCGGGTGTACGGCTACGGCTTGGTAAGTGCTGCCCATCAATCGGCTGGGGCGGAGTTCCTCGGCGTCGTTCCTGATCAAGAACAAAAAGTTACGGTCCTGCAAACTCGGATAGTAAAAGGGAGCTACCTGACCGAACAGATGCCAAAGGGTGTCGTGATGGGAGATAAACTCGCCACCACGATTGGCGTTGAGGTGGGGTCAGAAATCGTCCTGTTGACGCAGGCGGCCAATGGTTCGACGGGAAATGACCTGTACACTGTAGCCGGGATGTTTCACACGGGGCTTGACGCCATGGACGAGGGTCTGGTGCTCATGTCTCTCGCTTCTCTGCAGGAGCTTTTGCGCTTGCCGCTGGGAAGGATCCATGAAATTGGGATTAAGCTCCATGACATAACCGAGGCGACGACGGCGGCGGCGGCACTTGAGGGGCAACTGAGTAAAACCCTTCCGGTTCGGGTGAGAGCTTGGCCAGAGTTGGTGCCGGAGCTGGCCGACTACGTGCAGTTCAATCGCCGTATCACTTTTATTCTCTTTTTCATCTTTTTCCTGTTGGCAGTCATTGGCATCGTAAACACCATGCTCCTGGCGGTCATCGAGCGCACGCGTGAGCTAGGCATGCTCATGGCCGTGGGAATGCGTCCGGCTCAGGTGGTTGGTCTCATCGTGGCGGAGGCGGCAAGTTTGGCGGGGGCCAGTCTGGTCTTGGGAGGAGCGCTTGGGGCTCCGCTCCTTTGGTATTTGCAGGTTCATGGTCTGCACTTGGGCGGCGCTCTAGACGAGATTTCTCTGGCTGGAGTAATGGTGGGCCACCTCTGGTACGGTCGGCAAGATTTCATTGTCTACACTCAGGCCGCTGTGGGGCTGGCCGTCACGGCTCTGGTGTCGGCCCTCTATCCCGCGTTGCGGGCGGCTCGCTTTCGACCGACGCAGGCGCTCCGAAAGGTTTAGCGATGATGGGTGTTCTCCTTCTGGTGAAAATCGGGTGGCGCAATCTCTGGCGCAATCCCCGCGGTACCCTGCTGACTGCGCTGGCCTTGGGTTTGGGTCTTACCTTGCTGTTGATCTCTTTGGGCTTGCTCGATGGCAGCCACGAGCAAATGGTTAGTAACGGGGTGAGATTCGGCAC
>JBGPOI010000627.1:0-3053 GCA_041487975.1 Binatia bacterium
CTGAACCTGACAGTGGCGCAAGAAAGTCGGTGGCAAAGGGGTTGGAGTTGTTGAGGCCAAACAATGAATGGCCCGGCTGTGCGAACGTGTAGAGCTGCGCGGTCGAGAGCGGTAACACATCCAGACTAAAAGCATTGGCAGTGTAGGCCTTGGCCTTGGCAATCGCCTGGCTCCCTGGCCAGGTTTGGCTGGGGTCCGCAGTGGACGTGGCAAAGGCACAAAGCGTTCCGTCCCGATCAACCACGGCTCCCCACATCCGCGTTCCGTTGAAGAGACCTCCAACCGTGCCTCCGATGGGAGGGCCGACAATAGTAGGAGCGGAGCCAAGCAGAGCCTGCAGTTGCGTTGCTTTGGGCAACGCGTCACAATTTCCCGCCATTACGGCGGTCGCGGCCGCCAAAGAAATCGCTAGCACTGCTCCCATCACTGGCAATGAGTATTTCATAATCTACCTACCTCCTCTTTTATTTGTTTTTTTGTCGAACTTTTTCCAGGTCTATATTGGCATGGTGGTACGGGCGCGCCATTAAGAGGCGACTGCCCGTACCTCTTCGGCCACCAGTTTAGAGACGACCGTTTCGATCACCGCATCAGCACGAGACCAGATCTCTTCCTTGTTGAGCGGCACGATCGGATGCGGAACGGTGACGACCTCGTATGAGGGAATCCCCAGGTTCTTACACTGCACGCGCGCTGCGGCAACGAACTCCGTGGTCGAGATATTAGCAGTGGGGATACCTTTCTCCTCAAAATAGGCGACATCGTGCGAACTGCACGAAATGCACGACCCTCACGAGCTAACCGCTTCGACCACTCCGTGGCAGCGCGAGAGAATGTCTTGCCGCACTTCGGGCTTGGCCATGCGAGCAGGTGAAGGTTTGGCATGACGCACGACCGTAGCCACGCCGTAGCGGTCTTTGAGCAAGGTCTCGATGCGGTCGAGAAAAATGTTGCTGTTGGGAAAACCGATATCCAAGAGCGCGACGGTTTTTCCTCGCAGGCTGGTGAGCCGCGGGGCCAGGGGTTTCTCCGCCTTGCCGCCGTAGCCGATGGGGTTGAGCATTTCTTCTGCCATAAGAGGTCCTCCTTTACACTTTGCTCAGGGGCTGGGAAATCCTGCAATCACCCTTCGACAAGCTCAGGGTGAGCGGGGGAGGATGCAGGAATCTGTACTATAACCGTTCGTGCTGAGCTTGTCGAAGCATGAACGAAAGCATTTCTCGCTGTCCCTGTCAGTCCACGTTGATTCGCTTAGTTACCGGCGTGCTGCCAAGGTCGTCCGCGACCCAGCCGGGAATCGCGACCGAGAAACGGCCGGCGGTGCCGCCGGCCACGACGACGAGAATAGAGTCGGGCGAGCGGAACTTGCGCACGTAGCCATCGACCACCAGCCCATCCTTCTCCGACGCGCGCAGCAGGTTCGCGCCGAACCCTTCGCCTCCGGCTTTGCCGGGCTTGAGGTCATCGATCGACTTCTTCACCGTACCATACAAAAATTGTCGCACATCTTTGCGTGACCACCCGTCCGCGGCGATGGTGTGGGCGTGCTCAGGACTCAGGACTAAGATGGTGTCCCCGAACAGCGGATAGTTTTTGTAGTTCCACAGCCCACCGCCCATGGTGAAGCCGATTGAGGCAAGCAGTTGCTCGGCGCTGCGACTCTGAAAGTCACTGATTTGCTGAGGTGAGCCGCCAGCAAAGAGAGTGAGCGCCGACTCGTCTTCGCTGAAGCCACGCTCGACATGGAAAGGTTCCCACGGCGACTCTTCCTCATTCTCGGCAATGATCGCGCTGTACTGACCGGGCTGACCCATCGTCGCCTTGGTCAATTCATGCGGTCGAGCACCACCGATGTTCATGATCACCAGACGCAGGGCGCGGCCGATAGTCGCGTTAGCGCGGAAACCGTGGCCGAGGGCATTGTGCCCGCAATTGAGACCGATTTGCAGGCGCACGGGGCCGTTGATGATTGCCCAGGGAGCAGCCGAAAACAAAGTCACGTTCAGGCCGTGAGCGCACAGCCGTTCGTCGCACAGGGCTTCGACTCCAGCCAACACTACAAGGAAATACTCAGGTTTGCACCCCGCCATGACGGCGTTGATGGCGACCTTCTCGACCGTAGCCTCGCCGTAGCAAGGGCCGAGCGTACCGATCAACTCGTCGCGGGAACGGTCCGGCGCGCCAGCCAGCATACGTTCGAATCGGTCACGCGTCGGCGGCACTACCGGGAAACCGTCAGTGACACCCTGCTCGTAGAGCTGTTCGATCGGATCGTCGGCCGGGATCGAGTGTGTTGCGGTGCTAGCTGTGGCCATGCGTTCCCCCTCCAGTGGCGCCTACTGTAGGACGTTGACAGGATGAATGCAAGGATTGAATCAGGACGGTCTTGTCCTACCACGCAGTGCCGTTTTCGCGACGGAGTTTCCATCCAATCAGAAGAAGGTTCTGGCGTAAAATTGTGGGAGAAAGGGCAGCCTAAAGGCAAACCTTCCCACCGGCAAGACCGCAAAAAAATAGGGGCGGGTTTCGGACCCGCCCCTACAGGTCGGTGCACAAAGCACACCTTACGTGTTTGTGGATTTATATGGCCAGGTTGTACAGCTCCGCCACGTTATCGTGGAGGATCCAGTTTTTCTCTTCTTCGCTGAGATTGGCGGTGGGCTTCTTCAGCAGTTCCTGCGACCACGGCCAGGTGGAGTCACTGTGTGGGAAGTCGTTGGCCCACAGCAGCCGGCGCAGGTTGCACCTGTCCTTCATCTGGAAGGCTACCCAGTCATCCTGGAAGGTGGTGTAGATGTGTTCGCGGAAATACTCGCTCGGCATCTTGGACAACTGGCTCGCGGTCAGCCAGTAGCGATGACGATCGAAGGCATGGTCCATGCGGTATATGTAGTGAGGTACCCAGCCAGCGTCCGCCTCAACGCAGACGACTTTCAACTTGGGATCGCGCTCGAAGGTTCCGCCCAAGATGAAGGTGCCCATGATGTCCTGGCAGCCGCGGATGATCGACATGAAACCGGTCATCTTGGGTCCGCGCGGAGGCGCGCCGACGA
>JBGPOI010000628.1:0-3051 GCA_041487975.1 Binatia bacterium
GTGCTGACCCAGCACTATCCGGTGGTGACCTTGGGATATCGCCATCTGCGGGAGCAACTCCGGCTTTCTGCCACGGAGTTGGCGGAGCAAGGTGTCGCTCTAGTCGAGGTCGAGCGTGGAGGCGGAGCGACCTACCACGGTCCTGGTCAACTCGTCGCGTACCCTATTTTTTCTTCCCTGCTGCGCCCCTGCGGGGTACGAAACTTTGTCGCTCGTCTTGAAGAGGTCCTGATCCGCGTGAGTCGCAGTTTTGCCGTGGCGGCTATGCGCCGGCCCGGGTTGCCTGGCGTGTGGGTAGGGGAGCGCAAACTCGGGGCTGTAGGGATCGCGGTGCGACAGGGAGTTTCGCTCCACGGGTGTGCCTTGAACGTGAATCTTGATCTACGTCCGTTCGACTATATCGTTCCCTGCGGGTTGCCTGATAAGACAATGACTAGTTTAGAACATGAGCGAGGCGTGTCGATCTCGATGCCTGAGGTCGTCTGGCAAACTCGCTTAACCTTTGCAGCGGTTTTTGCTGCCAGCGTGGAGGAAATGCCGGATGAGTGGTGTTGTCCTGAGCGAGAGACAAGCGCGAGTGCGCTGGATTACCATCAATCGCCCCGAGCGGCATAATGCCCTCAATCCCGAGACCATTTTCGCTCTCAGGGATGCTGTCACTGCTGGTGCTGTGGATGACGAGAGCCGGGTCATTGTGCTGACTGGCGCCGGCAGCGCCTTCTCGTCCGGAGCCGACCTGCGGACGGGAGGCGAGCCTCGGCCCGCAGCGGGGGAAGATGTGCTGGTGGACGGCTTCAATGCCACGATCCGCGCGGTCTGGAATCTCCCCAAGCCGGTTATTGCGGCGGTTGGTGGAGCCGCGGTTGGCTTCGGCTGCTCTTTAGCGCTAGCCGCCGATATTCGTCTTGCTTCTTCCGCCGCGCGCTTCTCGTTGATCTTTGTCAAGCGCGGTCTGACCCTGGACGGGGGAGCCAGTTATTTCCTGCCGCGTCTCGCCGGGTTGCGGGGAATCGAGATGGCACTGACTGGAGAGCTGCTCAATGCCGATGAGGCGTTGCGTCTCGGGCTGGTCAACCGGGTGATTCCGCAGGAGGACTTCCGCTCACAGGTGGCGGACTACGCCGAGCGTCTGGCGAAGAACGCGCCGCTGGCGCTGGCGGCGATTAAGGCCTCGATCCACCGTGCCTTGGGAAGTAGTCTGGACGAGGTCCTCACCTATGAAATGGACGAACAGCGACGCATGGGCCGCACGGAGGATTTCCGCGAGGGGGTGGCCGCCTTTCTTGAGAAGCGCGAACCAGTGTATAAAGGAAGGTAGAGGACATACACGTGACGGCGCGTTTTTTTATTGTCGGTGATATTCATGCCTGCCCGCAAGAGCTGGAAACGCTTCTCACGGCTCTGTCTCTGCAACCCGAAGATCACCTCGTGTTCCTCGGCGATTACGTCGACCGCGGCCCTGGCGCCCGCGAGGTGGTGGACTTGCTGCTGGGGATGAGGGCCGACGCGGTCTGTGCCATGACGTTCCTTAAAGGCAATCACGAAGATATGTTCCTGGACTTCATAGGCTATGCCGGGAACTATGGCGAGGCGTTTCTCATAAATGGCGGAGTAAAAACGCTCGCCAGCTACGGTTGCCCACCTTTCATGGAAGCCGCGGAAATTGTCGCACGGGTACCGGAGGCGCATCTGACGTTCTTCCGCAACCTGGACCTGATGGTCTCGGTCGGCGAGGTGCTCTGTGTGCACGCCGGGATCAGCGCCCTCCATCCGCTCAAAGAACAGGAGCCCGAAGACTTGCTGTGGATTCGCCAGGAGTTCATCGACAATCCGCATCCTCTCCCGTACACCGTGATTTACGGTCACACCCCGCAGCGTGAGGTGAAATTCGATCTGCCGTACAAGGTCGGCATCGACACCGGTCTGGTGTATGGCGGTAAACTGTCCTGCCTGGAGTTCACGGAGAAGAAACTCTTTCAGGTGGCGAAGGGCGGCCGCGCCGTAAAAGTCAGCGATATCACTGACCGCTGGGCCGAGATGATCGTGCGCGCTCGTCCCTTGTCGTAGCCCGCGCCTCTCGTGCTCATGCCACCTCAAATAGTCCTGCCGCGCCCATGCCGCCGCCGATACACATAGTGACTACGACGTACTTCACCCCGCGTCGCTTCCCTTCGCTCAGCGCGTGCGCGACCATGCGCGTGCCGCTCATGCCGTAGGGGTGACCGATGGAAATGGCGCCGCCGTCGACATTCAGCCGCTCCAGGGGAATGCCCAGCCGCTCGCGGCAATAGACCGTCTGCACGGCGAAGGCTTCATTAAGTTCCCACAGGCCGATATCCTCTATCTTTAGGCCATGCCGTTGCAAGAGCTTAGGAACGGCAAAGACTGGTCCGATGCCCATCTCGTCCGGCTCACAGCCCGCGACCACCAGCCCGCGATAAATGCCCAGCGGTTGCAGCCCTTTTCGGGCGGCAACCTTCGCTTCCATCAACACACATGCCGCCGCTCCGTCCGAGAGTTGGCTGGAGTTTCCGGCGGTAATACTCCCGTTAGTGACGGAGGGAAGGGCGGCGAGCTTGTCCAGCGTCGTATCCGGACGATTCCCCTCATCGCGAGTCAATGTGACTTCCTGGAGAAGTGATTGCCCTGTCGCTTTATCAACGACCTCCATCTGGGTCGTGAACGGAACGATCTCATCTGTGAATTTCCCTGCGGCTTGCGCTGCGGCCGTGCGCTGTTGGCTGACGAGCGCATACTCGTCCTGCTTTTCCCGAGAGACCTGGTAACGCTGCGCAACAATCTCCGCGGTCTGTAGCATGGGGTAGTAGATGGATTTCAGGTGCTCATGCATCCAGGCTTCGACGAAGTTGTTGGTGTTCAGCGTGTTCTGCACCAAGCTGATTGATTCCGCCCCGCCGGCGACCATGACGTCCGCGCCGTCAGCAATGATGCGCTGGGCGGCGATACTAATCGCTTGCAGCCCTGATGAGCAGTAGCGGTTGACGGTCATTCCTGAGGTGGTAATTGGCAGCCCTGCGCGCAGAGCGGCGA
>JBGPOI010000629.1:0-3050 GCA_041487975.1 Binatia bacterium
AAGGGATCAGCACCCAATCCGCCCCGCTAGCCAAGGCGCCCATCAAGGCGAGATAGCCGCAATGTCGCCCCATCACTTCGACCACAAAGGAGCGCTGGTGACTGGCCGCCGTGCTGCTGATGGCATCGATGGCTTGGGTGATGCGGTGCAACGCGGTATCAGCACCGATCGTCATATCGGTGCCGAAAATGTCATTGTCGATCGAGCCGGGCAACCCGACCAGCGTGATATGCGGATGACGAGCGGCGACCTCCGGACTGATCCGGCCCTGCGCCGCTAATTCCGCCACGAGTGCGGGCCATTCCTGGTGGAGGAGAGCAGCTCCGGCCAGACTGCCATCCCCACCGATCACCACCAGGTTGTCTATGCCATGCTCCAACAAATTACCGACCGCGTGCAATCGCCCTGCCCGAGAGCGAAAGGCTTCGCTGCGCGCTGTCCCGATGATGGTTCCACCTTGCTGCAAGATGCCGCCAACGGAGTCCCAATTCAGCTTGCGGATGCGGTTTGCTCCCTCTACCATCCCCCGGTAGCCTTCGTAGATGGCGTATACTTCCAAGCCTCGGTCCAGCGCGGTCCGCACCACTGCCCGCACTGCCGCGTTCATCCCCGCGGCGTCACCCCCGCTGGTCAAGACACCCAACCGTCTGGTCTGTTCCACTACCATAATCGCGCGACTCCTACCTGCTGACAACGATCATAGCAAAAGTACGGTCACGCATGCATCAACTACCGACGAGATAAGCGAGTTTCCCTTTTCCTGGAGTCTGCGACGAGCCGTGAAATGCGGGAGGGCGAGCAGAACAAGAGAGAACGAACTCTCCACTGGCTCGATCCTGTCCTCACTAAGAGAGAGCTGAGAGTGGGAGTTGATGCAGGCGGATTGAATTGGTTGGACTCCCTAAAACCAGAGGCGCGCCGAAGACAATCACAACCCGATCGCCGGGCTGGGCGAGCCCACTGGAGAGCAAATCCTCTTCGACACGCTTCACCAGCGCCTCGGTCGTTGGCAGTGGCTCCATGATCCGCGGGAGGGCACCCCATAACAGGGCAATCCGGCGCCGCACTTCTTGAATCGGACTGAAAGCCACTACCGGCACACTCGGCCGAAAATGAGAGAGCAGGCGGACGGTCAATCCCGACATCGTGAAAGCCGCGATGAGCGTTGCCCCCGATTCTCGCGCCGCGCGGCAGGCGATGCTGCAGGCAACCTCAGGGAACGCCGCGGGAAAAGTTATAGGCTCAGGGAGGGCTTTGGGCCGCTCCTTGGCCATCTGTTCTTCGGCAGCGCAAACGATCCGGTCCATCATTGTTACCGCTTCGAGAGGGTAACGGCCGCTCGCCGTCTCGCCCGAGAGCATGACCGCATCGGCGCAGTCGAAGATAGCGTTAGCGACGTCTGATGCCTCAGCACGGGTCGGACGCGGATGCTCGATCATCGAGTCCAGCATTTGGGTGGCGATAATCACTGGCAGGCCGCGACGGTTGCATCGGCGAATGATCTCCTTCTGGACGACGGGGACTTGTTCAGGCGTAATCTCAACTCCCAGGTCGCCGCGCGCCACCATCACACCGTCGGTGACGTCGAAGATCGCCTCCAAGTTCGCGAGTGCCTCGGGCTTCTCAATTTTGGCAATGAGAGGAACGACGCGACCTGCGCGCTCCATACTCTGGCGTGCCAGGGCGATGTCCTCTGGGCGACGGACGAAGGAGAGGGCTACGTAGTCAACACCCGCTTGCAAGGCAAACTCAAGGTCAGCTTTGTCCTTCGCAGTGAGAGCTTCAGCGCGCAGGCTGACACCGGGCATGTTCATGCCTTTGTGAGCGCCGAGTGGTCCGCCCAGCACGACCTCGGTGAGCACTTGTCGCGTGCCGTCGGTAGAGAGCACTTGGAGTTCCAACTGGCCATCGTCAAGCAGGATGCGGTCGCCCGGGTGCACATCCTCGGCGAAGTGGGGATAGGTCGTGGAGATGCATTCCGCCGTGCCTTCGACGGGCTCGGTCGTGATGACAAGCTGCTGGCCGGGCCGCAGTTCGATCGGTTCGCCGTTGCGGTTATTGCCCGTGCGGATCTTCGGGCCTTGCAGGTCGCCGATAATGGCGATTGCTCTGCCCACTTGAGTGCTCGCTGTCCGCAGCCACTCGATGGCCTGCGCGTGCTCCGCATACGTCCCGTGCGAGAAGTTCAAGCGCGCGGCGTCCATCCCGCTCGCCAAGAGCTTTTCCAGAGCTGCCTGGGAGTGCACGGCGGGTCCTATCGTGCAGATGATCTTGGTGCGACGCATCTATCTTAGAAATAGGGTCTTTCTTCCGCAGAAACTATGCCAGGACGCGTGTCTCGCGTTCTTGGCGAAAACCCGGCGTTGTTGGAAGCTTCCGGGCTCCTTTCCGGCTAAATAATCGCGAAGGTGCTGCTGACTGAGCACCATTCTGCTGCTGGAAAGGCACAACCGGCAATCCACGCTGGCCACAAGAACGAGCCATTCTGGCATGCTTTCCTCTCAGACTTTTAACTCTCTTGGAGCATTCTCGCGACCTGGGTGGCCACGCGGCGTGGTGAGAGTCGGACCGACTGTACGCCGATTTTATTGATTAGGCCAGGGATCACCAGCCGTTTCCCTTGCATGAATCCTCGATAACCGATCTGGGCGACTGCCTCGGAGGTCATCATACCCATGAACTTGCCTTTGACCAACCGCGTGTTCTCGATGTGAGCGCGCTGCTGAAACTCGGATTGGGTCGGTCCCGGACAAAGCGCCGTCACCGTCACTCCCGTGCCAGTCAGCTCGTTGGCAATAGCCTCAGTAAAAGACAGCGCGAAGGCTTTAGTAGCGTAATACACCGCCATCAGCGGCCCTGGCTGGAAAGCAGCGGTGGAGGCGACGTTCATAATCTTTCCACTCCCCCGCGCGACCATCGCCGGCAGGAACAGTTTGGTGAGGTGGACCAGCGCCACCATGTTCACTTGCATCATCTCCAACTCGGCCGCGAGGTCAGTTTCGCTAAACTTCCCGCCCAGGCCAAATCCGGCGTTGTTGATGAGATAATCG
>JBGPOI010000630.1:0-3019 GCA_041487975.1 Binatia bacterium
CCGAGGCCGTGGATCAAAATCAGGTCAGTTCCCTGACCGTCTTGCGCGCCATGGAATCGTAGATCGTCAACCACTGTGAACATTGGGCCCTCCTACTGCGAGAAGAGACTAGCGGATTCGTGTCAGCCTGCCAAGAGAAAGCCAGCGAAGACACCTACCAGGAAGAAGAAGGCCCAGGTGAGGGGTTGCTTTCACGGACACAAGCCATTAGGTTTGAAAAATCTTTATTTCTGGGGGGAAATAGTGAACGCCTCGGTCAAGCTCATCGAACAGGTGACTCCCTCGACCGTTGCCATCCATGTGACCGTGCCGCCACAGCATCCTTCCGCGTCGGTCCTAGGGACCGAGCGCATGGGATCGGGTACGATTATTGATCCGGCTGGGTACATTCTTACGGTCAACTACATCGCCATCGGCGCCTCTACCGTGCAGGTGACCCTGCTCGATGATTCTCAACACGAGGCGGAGATTGCCGCCCAAGACTTTGCCAATGGCATCGCCGTGCTCAAGGTTTCTAGCGCCCCCTTCCCAGCGGTGCCGCTGCGTTCCTCGGCGGATTTACAGCCTGGGGAAGAAGTCTTCCTCGTCGCCAGCTCCGGCGAAGGGAACGGTCGGCGCCTCAACGGTGGCAGCCTCACCACGATCGGTCCGTTTGATGCATACTGGGAGTATTGTCTTGATCGCGCGCTGATCTGCACGGCGATGAACCCGGGCTTGGGCGGTGGGCCCATGTTTGACATGAAAGGCCGGATGGTTGGCGTGGTGTCGCTCAATCTCGGCGAGGTAGGAAAATTTTCCTTGGCTATTCCGACCGAACTTTTTACCGAACACAGCCAAGAATTGCTGCGTTACGGCCGGCGGGTGACCCGGCCCTCGCGCGCTTGGCTGGGGATGTACTCGTATCCGCTGCGTAACCACATTGTGATTGCCGGGCTCGTGCCTGGCGGCCCCGGAGACCAAGCCGGGCTCAAGGCTGGGGATGTGATTCTGGCGATCGACGGGCAGGAGATTTCCGACCGCCGCAAAATGTACGAGCAGTTATGGAGTCGGCGTGCCGGCGAATCAGTGGCGTTCCGTATTTTCCGCACCAATGCCGTGCGGACGATTGCGGTGGTTTCCGGCAATGTCGAAGAATTCTACGGCTAAGCTGAAACGAGAGGGGAGGCAGAGTGAGAATCGCGATTCTGGGAGGAACGGGGGAACAAGGACCAGGGCTGGCGCTGCGTTGGGCCCAAGCTGGAGAAGAGGTGATCATTGGCTCGCGGCAGAAGGAAAAGGGGGAAAAGGTTGCGGTCGAACTGAACCAAGAGTTAGGCAGAGAACTCTTGCGCGGTACGGACAATGTCACCGCCGCGGCGGCGGCCGAGGTGGTGGTGCTGACGGTTCCCTACTCCGCGCATGTAAGTACGTTGGCGACGGTCAAAGAGCAGCTCAAAGGAAAAATCTTCGTTGACGTGTCGGTTCCTCTCGACCCGGAGAACGCACGGCGGGTCATCATGCCAGCGGCTGGCTCAGCGGCTGAAGAAGCTCAGCAGGTGCTTGGCCCTGAGGTGAAAGTCGTGGGAGCGTTACAGAACGTCTCGGCCCATCTGCTGCGGGACCTCAACGCCGTGATTGATTGCGACGTGCTCGTGTGCGGCAGCGACAAAGATGCTCGTGCGACCGTGATACAGCTTATCGAACGGTTGGGAATTCACGCTATCGATGTCGGTCCGCTGGAGGCCGCCCGCCAAATCGAACCGATCACCGCCTTGCTCATTCGCCTCAATATCCGCCACAAAGTCCATTCGGCCGGGCTTCGTATTACCGGTCTGCCAGGAAGATAGAAGCAGGGTGGGCGGTGCCCACCCTACGCTCTTAAAGAAATTTGCGATTCGAGATCCTCTTTCCCTCCCCACCACTGCCCCTTTTCTTATTGACACACACAGCCGCCTGTTGCCCCTTGCTGGCACGATGTACCGGGAACCTCACATAGCCCGCTACACTGAGGGGCTGTACTCTGTCCACAGGGGGGCGCCGTGAGCGGGATCTTCCTGGCTGGGGCACACAGCAACCGCGCGTCTTTGATCGTGATCAGACGCTGGCCAAATTGGTCGTCAACCAGGATAGTCTGCTTATTTCGCTTGCCGCACTCGACCCTGTAACAGAGGTAATCTGGCTGCAGCGCCGGGCCCCTGGGGTCGTCGCCTAAACGATTATCGTGACTGAACTTAGCAGTCGGTGCGCAGAAGAATGGCGATTTGGTGAAGACCGTACACTGTTTTTCCAAACCAAACTGATCGTTGAGCAGATCAACTATTTCCTTTTCCCGTGGGTTGGTGTCTTGCAGGACTTGGTAGCACTTCAGGTGATCTGGATCCGGTGGTGGGACTTGCGCGCCCGCTGACGAGACTACCACCATGCTCGCTCCGACAACAACCGCTATAACTAACAGCCATAGACACGAACGACAGATAAAAGACGCGTTTCTCATACCGTGCTCCTCATAGGCTAGGGGTTTCGCTGCCGTGACAAGTGGCGCACTGGTTTCGGCGGGATCGGGACACGCTTTTATGCGTGCGGGCGGTGAGCGCGAGCGCATACTTCCTCCTCCCTCTTTTTCCCCGATGAATGACAGAATGGATAAGCTGAAGCCTAGCGCAACAGCGGGGGTCCAGTCAACAGACGAATGGCGAAGTATGTGGGCACGCCGAAAACACGACGGCCGTGTCAGGAGTCACTCAACACGGCCGTGTGGGAAACGGAGACAAGGGGCTTCAGCCCTTTGTTGCTAGATGGATCGACTACTTACATCATGCCGCCCATGCCGCCCATGCCGCCCATGCCGCCCGGAGGCATCGAGGGCATACCGCCGCCCTTCTCTTCGGGCTTCTCAGCTACGGTCGCCTCGGTCGTCAGCAGCAAGCCGGCGACCGACGCTGCATTCTGCAGCGCGGTGCGAACCACCTTAGTCGGGTCGATGATGCCAGCCTTGATCAGATCCTCGAACTCGCCGGTCGCCGCATTGAAGCCGTAGGCG
>JBGPOI010000631.1:0-2979 GCA_041487975.1 Binatia bacterium
CCCGAGGGTATGAAGTTCTGTGGCGAGTGCGGCGTGCCGTTTAAGCACCGCTGTCCGCAGTGTGGGTTTGAGAATCTGCCCCGCTTCAAATTCTGTGGCGAGTGTGGCACGCCGCTTACGCGGCAGTCCAACGTCCAAAGTCTAAAGTCCAAAGTCGAGGATAGTCCAGACGCTAGACTCCAGACGCTAGACTCTAGACCCGTCAGTTACACACCGAAGCATCTCGCTGAGCGCATTCTGGCCGAGCGAGCGGCGATGGAGGCGCGGGGGAGCACGGATGGTGAACGCAAGACCGTCACTGTCCTCTTTGCTGACATCAAAGGCTCCACCGCGCTCATCGAGGACCTCGACCCTGAAGATGCCCGCTCAATCATTGATCCTGCCCTCAAGCTGATGATGGAGGCAGTGCATCGCTACGAAGGGTACGTAGCCCAATCCATGGGCGACGGCATCTTGGCGTTGTTTGGCGCGCCCCTCGCTCATGAAGACCATGCGCAGCGTGCCCTGTATGCAGCACTACGGATGCAGGAAGAGAGTAGAAGGTTCGCCGAAAAATTGCGGTTAGAAAAAGGCACCAACGTCCAGATCCGGGTGGGGATCAATACGGGTGAGGTGGTGGTGCGCTCGATCCGTAAGGATGACCTCCATACCGACTATGTGCCCATTGGTCACTCGACCAATGTCGCTTCGCGCATGGAGAGCCTGGCAAACCCAGGCTCGATTGTGGTGAGTGAACACACACACAGGCTCACTGAGGGCTACTTTGAGTTCAAGTCCTTGGGCGCGGCGCAGGTCAAAGGTGTCAGTGAGCCGGTCAAGATTTATGAGGTACTGGGGATAGGGCCGCTGCGCACCAGGATGGAGATTGCCGCTCGGCGCGGCTTGGTGCGGTTCGTGGGTCGGCAGAGCGAGCGAGAGCATCTGCAGCGAGCCCTGGAGCAAGCCAAAGCAGGGCATGGACAGATCGTGGGGGTGATGGGTGAACCAGGGGTGGGAAAGTCTCGACTGTTCTATGAATTCAAGCTCGTCTCGCAGCAAGGCTGCCTGGTGCTGGAGACCTTCTCGGTCTCGCATGGCAAGGCGTATCCCTATCTGCCGTTGATCGATCTACTGAGGAACTATTTTCAGCTCACTCCCCAGGACGACGAGCGCAAGCGGCAAGAGAAGATCACCGGCAAGGTGCTCACCTTAGACCGCAGCCTGGAAGACACTTTGCCCTATCTGTTTGCGCTGCTAGGGATTGCTGAGTCCATATCTTCGCTGCAACAAATGGACCCGCAGATCCGGCGGAAGCGGACCTTAGAGGCGATCAAGCGTTTGCTGGTGCGCGAGAGCCTCAACCAGCCGCTCATCATCATCTTCGAGGATCTTCACTGGCTGGATGCCGAGACTCAGGCATTTCTCAGTCTGTTGAGCGAGAGCGTGGCTAGCGCCCGCATCCTGCTGCTGGTCAACTACCGACCGGAGTATCAACATGCTTGGGGCAATAAGACGTACTACATCCAACTGCGGCTGGACCCTTTGGGACCGGAAGAGGCTCAGACACTGCTCAGCGAGCTTGTCGGAGAGGATCTGAGTGTTCAACCTCTCAAGCAGTTTATCCTAGAGAAAACCGAAGGTAACCCGTTTTTTATGGAGGAGATCGTGCAGGCGCTGCGCGAGCAGGGAGTGCTCGCCCGTGATGCCGTTGTAGGGGCGCACAGCCGTGCGCCCGTTCCGGCCGACCTTCACATCCCAGCTACCGTGCAAGCCGTCCTGGCCTCGCGCATCGACCGGCTCCCGACCGAAGAAAAGGATCTGCTCCAGACCCTCGCCGTCATCGGCAAAGAATTCTCCTTAGGCCTGCTCAAACAGGTGGTGGACCAGTCCGAAGACACCCTGCAACGGCTCTTGTCCCACTTGCAGGCGGCGGAGTTTATCTATGAGCAGCCGGCGTTTCCGGAGGTGGAGTACACGTTCAAGCACGCACTGACGCAGGAAGTGGCGTACAACTCCATGCTAATCGAGCGGCGCAAGGTATTGCACGAGCGCACGGCACAGACGATGGAGGTGCTCTTTCACAATCGGTTAGAAGATTACTATGGCGATCTGGCGCATCACTACAGGCGCAGCGGCAACACCCAGAAGGCAGTGGAGTACCTCCAGCTTGCCGGGCAACAGGCGGGGCAGCGCTCGGCCCATGCCGAAGCGATCAGTCACTTGACCGGTGCTTTAGAGCTGCTCAAGACTTTGCCAGACACGCCTGAGCGCGTCCAGCAAGAATTGACCCTCCAAGTCACTCTCGGCCCGGCTTGGATTGCCACCAAGGGCCATGCGGCCCCGGAAGTGGAAAGAACCTACACCCGGGCGCTCGAGCTGTGCCGGCAGATGGGGGAGACTCCGCAGCTCTTCCCGGTCCTGTTTGGGCTGCGGACGTTTTATTATGTCGGGGGGGCGTTACCGACGGCCCGTGAGCTGGGGGAGCAACTCCTCAGCCTGGCCCAAAGCGCACAAGACCCCGCGCTGCTCCTGGAGGCCCACCGGGCGTTAGGAGCGACTTTGTGCGCGCTGGGAGAGTTGATCCCAGCCCGCACACACCTGGAGCAGGGGCTTGCCCTCTACGACCCCCAACAGCACCGCTCCCATGCCTCTCTCTATGGGCAAGACCCTGGGGTGGTTTGCCTCTCCTATGAGGTCTGGGCTCTATGGATGCTTGGCTATCCAGACCAGGCCCTGAGGCAGGGCCTGGAGGCACTGACCCTAGCCCAGGAGATCTCTCATCCCTTTAGCCTGGCTTTTGCCCTGTACCACGCTGCCGTGGTCTATCAGTTCCGTCGGGAGGTGCCACTGACCCACGAGCGGGCAGAGGCGTTGCTGGCGCTTGCTCGCGAGTATGAGTTTCCGCTCTGGTTGGCGTGGGGGACGATTCCGTGGGGCTGGGTGTTGGCCGAGCAGGGGCGAGGAGAAGAGGGGGTTGCCCAGCTCCGCCAAGGCCTAGTC
>JBGPOI010000632.1:0-2978 GCA_041487975.1 Binatia bacterium
AGGCAATGAGCGAAGAGAAAGATCTTTGGGTAACTCTGAACTCTTCACTCATAGCTCTTCACTGAAAAAACTCTTCATTGACGGAGTCGAAGCTGACGCCATCAAGCTTACGTACCAAATTCCCAGGAGGCAAGATAGCGTTTTTGCTCGGTCGTCAGGCGATCGAACTTAATGCCCATACTGGCGAGCTTGAGGGTCGCGACTCGATTCTCGACCTCCTTGGGCACGAGATGGACGCGGTGCTCGAGTTTGTCACCGTTCTGCGCCGCCCACTGGACCGTGAGCGCCTGGGTGGCAAAGCTCATGTCCATGACTGCGGCGGGGTGGCCCTCAGCGGCAGCCAGGTTGACCAGCCGACCCTCGCCAATCAAATACAACCAGCGGCCGTTGGCTAAACAATAGCCATCAACATTGGGGCGAACGTTTTTCTCGATTTTCTTCGCCAAGCTGGTCAAGGCCTTGACATCGATCTCCACATCGAAGTGGCCGGAGTTACAGAGGATCGCTCCGTCCTTCATCTGCAGGAAGTGTTCCTTGCGAATCACGCTCGTATCTCCGGTCAGCGTGATGAACAATTCTCCTTCGCGGGCAGCGTCGCGCATCGGCATGACCTGGAACCCGTCCATCGCCGCTTCCAGGGCGCGGATCGGGTTCACTTCGGTGACGATGACCTGCGACCCCATGCCCCGTGCCCGCATGGCAACGCCTTTCCCACACCAGCCGTAGCCGACCACGACCACCGGCGTGCCGGCGAGCAAAATGCTGGTGGCGCGCAGCACGCCGTCCAAGGTGGATTGCCCGGTGCCATAGCGGTTGTCGAACAGATACTTGGTGTCGGCGTCGTTGACCGCGACCACCGGCAGCTTCAGCACGCCCTTTTTTTCCATCGCCCGCAGGCGGATGACACCGGTCGTGGTCTCCTCCATGCTCGCGTAGAGACGGCTCGCCTGATCGGCATAGGTGGCGTCGGTGTGCAGCAGTGACACCAGGTCCGCGCCATCGTCGAGGGTCACTACCGGTTTTTGCGCCAGGACTTGGTGCAGATGACGGTAGTAGGTCTTCTGATCTTCTCCGCGAATAGCGAAGGTGGGAATCCCTTCTTTCACCATCGCGGCGGCGCTGTCGTCTTGGGTCGAGAGTGGGTTCGATGCACACAGCATCACCTCGGCGCCGCCGGCTTTGCACGTGCGCATGAGGTTCGCCGTCTCCGCCGTCACATGCAGACAGGCCGAGAGGCGCAGTCCCTTCAGAGGTTGGGTGCGGGCAAACATTTCGCGCACCCGGCGGAGGACGGGCATATGTTGGTCAGCCCAGTCAATGCGCTTGCGACCGACCGTGGCCAGACTCAGGTCTTTGACATCTCCTTGACGCGATCCCATAGTGCAGGTCTTCCTTATGCCCGACTGGCGGCTCGCTTCAGCGTCTCGACCTGATCGGTCCGTTCCCAAGTGAACAACCCGCCCTCAGACGGGCGGCCGAAATGGCCGTATGCCGCGGTTGGCTGATAGATTGGTCGCTTGAGGTTGAGCGTCTTGATAATCGCGGCCGGGCGCAGATCGAAGTGTTCACGCACGACCGTGCCCAAGCGCTCGTCGGGCAAAACTCCCGTGCCGAAGGTATCGACCAACACGGACACCGGCTGGGCCATACCGATGGCATAGGCGACCTGGACTTCGCAGCGCTTCGCCAAGCCCGCGGCCACCAGGTTCTTGGCGATGTAGCGGGCCATGTATGCCGCCGAACGATCTACCTTGGACGGATCCTTGCCGGAAAAGGCGCCGCCCCCGTGGCGTCCATACCCGCCGTAGGTGTCCACAATGATTTTGCGGCCGGTGAGCCCGCAATCGGCGAACGGTCCGCCGTGCACGAAGCGGCCGGTAGGGTTGACCAAGAAAACGGATTTGCTGTCGAGGAACTCCGGTGGCACGACTCGCTTGATGACCTCTTCGATCACGGCTTCTTTGATGGTGTTGTAAGCGGCCTCGGGGTGGTGCTGGGCCGAGATCAGCACCGTATCGGCGCGTACGGGCCTCCCGTCGCGATAATGCACGGTCACTTGCGACTTGCCGTCCGGCCGTAGGAACGGCAACTGTCCACTCTTGCGCGCTCGCGTCAGTTCTTCCACGAGGCGGTGGGCGGTGTAGATAGGGAACGGCATGTACTCCTTGGTTTCGTCGCAGGCGAAGCCAAACATCATGCCCTGGTCGCCGGCCCCTTGCTCGCTATGAAGTCCTTGTCCCTCGGTGACTCCCTGGGAGATGTCCGGGGACTGCTGGCCGATCGCGGTTAAGACCGCACAGGTATCGGCATCGAACCCTAACTCGGAGCTGGTGTAGCCGATCTGGCGCACAACATCGCGAGTCACATCGACATAGTTAATCTCTGCACGAGTAGTGATCTCACCGGCAATGACTACCATGCCGGTCTTGGCCAGCGTCTCGCAGGCAACCCGGCTCTCTTGATCCTCTTTGAGCAGCGCATCCAGAATCCCATCCGAGATCTGGTCACACATCTTATCCGGGTGACCCTCGGATACGGACTCCGAGGTAAACAGAAAATCTTTTGCCGCCATCGTAGCGTCTCCTTGGTACGCAACTGCCCCCATGCGGGGGCAGCAAAACTGCATCTAATAGAATCCCGTCTTCAGCGTCAAGGGGCGGGAGATCGCTCACTCCTCATAGAAGCGATTCTCGACCACCGTGGTCAGGGCGGCCAATGCGGCTGCGGCATCCGTGCCACTCACTTGGATGTCGAGCGCGCTCCCCTGCGGCGCGCCCAGGGTCATGAGTTCGAGTACACTGCGACCGTTCACGCTGCGGCCTTCCCAGCTTACCGTAACTTGGGCACTCAGACCGGTGAGGGCGCGCACGAAGACCGCAGCCGCGCGCGCGTGCAGACCAAGCTTGTTGGTGAGAGTAAGCTGGGCCTGCGCGTGTGGAGGGTCTGACATAAATGAAGAGAGCCAATTCAGCGTTGGA
>JBGPOI010000633.1:0-2936 GCA_041487975.1 Binatia bacterium
CTGTTGATGGTGAATTGGGCGCCGAGGATAGCTTCGGTATCGCCTTCAGAATTCTCCGAGGTTGAAGTCACGGTAAAGTCGGAGGGAATGGTGTAGAGGCCGGCGAAGGGCTGGCCGGCCGGAATCACGGTGGGCGAACCGGGGTCGTGACCAGCCACGGGGGCAACATTGTAGGTCACCGTCCGCTCATGGGCTCCTGAGTCTACGTCTATCGAATGGGAGTACGCCGCCGGAGGGGTGTAGTTATTGAAGTCATCCCGGACCTCAGCCATGGAGAAGTTCAGGCCGGCCTCGGCCGCGTAAAAGCCCTGGCGCTCTCGCCCGGCGGCCCCACGCAAGGCGGTGTCGGCCCTCATCAGCGTGCTGTATCCCACGGCCAGCGCGCTGAGCAGCCCCATGAGAATCAAGGCCATGACCAGCACGATGCCACGCTGGTCTGTCCACACGCTCCGGAGGAAGTAGCGCATGTTTTCTCCTTACCCCCTGAGAAAATTGCGAGGTTTGACGATAATATATTCCGACTCGGTCCCTGCCTCGCCGGTTCTCGCGTAGACCACCTCTCCCTCGCGATTCAGGTAGCGAGAACGCACGGTGGCTTTGATTTCTACTTCCGACACCAGCAACCATTGCGCAGGGTCAGCAGGCAGATCAACGGTATCGGCACAGTTAGGGTCGCAGGGCGCAAGAAGATAACGCACGTTGAACTCCTCGACCCCATCGATCAAAGGCTGCGGCGTGCCGCCGTTGCTCGCCACCGTGAGAACCGCGCGTCCGTAGGTTGAGGTGTCAACGGCGTAGGTGCGTTCCTCCAAGGCGTAGACTCCAACCCCTACCCCATAGGCAGCATTGAGATCAACAAGCGGGCTGCTAAGAGTCAAGGTCGTGCCGGCGGCCTCTGCCACCGTATAGAATTCTCCAGAGGCACTGGTGGGGGTGATGTACACGATGTCGCCGGCCTGAAACTTAGTGGCATTACCAACCGTGATGCTCGTATCTCCGACGGCAGCCAGCGCCTTGAGTACATCGTCTACGCAGAGTCTGGTGTTCCGATCAACTTTGCCAATCCTGAGAGTCAGACTGTCTTGCAGGCCATTGTCCTCCCCGTCGAGCGCGATGAACTGCCCGCCCACTTGCGTGAGACACGCACCAGCCTGGCGCAATTCCTGGGTGACCGTGGACAACAGCGCGCGCAGCCCCTGCGCGGCCTCGGCTTGTTCTCCCATATTATGGCGAGTAGCGACACTCATGCTAAAAAAGCCGGCCATCGTCGTCAGCATGACGCTGGCGATAAACAGGCTGACCAGCAGTTCAATGAGGGAAAAACCCGCCGACAGACTAGAGGTTGGCCGCCACCTGAGTGAAAATGCTGTCAGCCTCATAGGTCCCCGTTTTTCCGTGCTGCGCCCAGGATACGTTCACGGCAACCCTCTTGATCCCGGCAGATGCATCCTCCGTGACCGTCTGGGTCACCGCAAACTGTACCCCCCCTCTTGAGGAGGGGATTGTATCGTGGGAGGTGCCGTTTCCCATGTCGTCGTATGATAGGTTACGCAATTGTTCCAGGCTTTTTTGGGCGACGGCAATTGCCTCCGAGGCCAGTTCATTTTCCGAGACCATTTGCGTAGCCACGACCATCAGGCGCGCGCTGCCCAGAGAGGCAATGGAAAAGATCGACATAGCCACCAGAAGTTCGATTAACGAGTAGCCGGCATGTGAGTTTTTCATACTATACCCTTTGCACCTGTCCGGAGGGCCAGACGTCAATGGCTCCGCTTTGGCTCTCCTCGCTACCATTCATGCGGATCGTGACAACGCCGGCCGGTGTTCCATCCGGGAGCGGCGCCAACAATCCGCGCGTGGTAAACTCCATCTCTGTACCTGCTCCATCACTGATAGTTATTCCAGAAGACAACTCGAACTCCTGCTCTGCAAACGCGCCGTTCGGTTCCCAGACGTCATCCCCATCTTGATCTTGCAGCCGCTGGATCGAGTAGGAATGAGAGCTGATCGTCACCAGGTAGTGAACGCTGCGGCTAACCGCATTCGCACGCGCCAGGCGGATATTACTCGCGAGCTCATCCAGAGTATCTGTCAGTTTCATCCCCTGGCGGTTAAGGTTCGCGAGAGGCAGGGCGCTGAGCAACCCTACGATAGTGATGGTCACAAGTACCTCCATCAAGCTCATACCCTGCTCAGCGGCCAAGTCTGTAGGGAGGGAGATCCTCCTCGGCCTCTCCGAGACCAGAGAAAGCCGCGGTCTCAGATGTCGCAAGGAAGAGAAGATGAAAGATGTGAACATGTCAGTACCTCCAAATGGGCAGCCGGACGAAGAGGTTCCTCGTCGTAAGGAGGTACGGGAAGTCTCCCGAGAACCCGAGGCAGAAACCCGTTACGTACCGCCGGACCTCATGAATTCAGGCCCAACGACACCGGAAGGTTCTCGGACAGCTTCTCCATTCGCCCGGCAACCCTGCTGCCCTATCCCGTCGCTACAGGACGTAGGCCAGTGGCTTTGCGCCCCACCCTTTCGAGTGGTTTGCCTTTTTCAGGCCTTTACCGATGAGTTCCCCGCTCTTTTTGCGGCGGTGCTCCATCGGAACTTTTGTTGGTTTCTGTCGTGTTCCTTTCCCGGCTCAGCCTGTTTTCATCCGCTGTTGTCTCATCTCGGCCGCACGAGAAAGACTTTCCGTCGCCAAACTATATATCGGCAAGAAGATGGTAAACTTTAGGAAAGGATAGCATGGAAAGGAGACAAATGGGAGGTCGGAGGCGGATCTTTCCGTGTGAGCAAACCCACGCGGCGACACCTGGTCCGAGGGGAGCGGACAAGAGCTGACGAGCTGCGCGGCAAAGCGGACCTAGAGCGGGGTGCAGATATAGGCGCGGACCGGTGAGAGAAGCAATCTGGCACACCTTTCGTGAAATTGCACCACTAC
>JBGPOI010000634.1:0-2934 GCA_041487975.1 Binatia bacterium
CGCAGTCCAGCGCTCGCGCATAACGTCGATTAAGGCTGGGTGGAAAGGATAGGCCGCTTGCATGCGGTCTCTCAAGGTCACACCTTCTTCTTCGGCCTGTTGCCGTGCCGCTGGTGTCTCGGCATACGCCCGCCGCATCCCTGTCACCACCTCTTGGTACGCAGCCGCCACCTCGCTGGCGATCGCCGGATCAGGCGTAGCGCCAAGCAGCCGTCGCTGCAGAATCGGCAGGATCTCGTCACCCGTCACCGGCTCGCGCAGTTGGTCCACACGCGCCGCCAGCTTGTCCATTTCTTGCAACAACGCAATGTTGCCCAACGCTTCCCGCGCGCTCCATTGCAGCGAATAGACCATTGCCGCATTTACGCTATTGGACACTTCAACGGTCAGGCTTTGAAAGAAATCTTTAGCTTGGCGTTGCAGGGTAGAGTCGAGCACGGCCACGGCGGCCGCGCGTTCCATGTATTTGAGCACCTCGTCGAGAAGCAGGAGAACGGGGCGCCCTTCCGCACCAGTGGTGAGTAGTTCTTTAATAACATCGCCGCCAGGAGACACACGATCCTTGTCGTGACCCGCGACCAAAGCGAATGCCTTTTCTCCGCCGATTTGCCAGGCGAGCCAGCCCCACATGGTCTGGATCTTTTGTGGCTCAGGCCGCTGGCCTGAGGATGACAGGCTGGAAGACTGTTCTACCAACTTGCCGTCGCGGGCATCGAATTTCTCGCCGTCGAAAACGGCAACTGCTACTTCGCCCGGATCGGCAAAGCCTTTGCTCTCCGGAATCACATTCAGTGCCTTGCGCGCACGTGCGGCATGCAGCAGCGCAGCGAGCGTATGCGACTTGCCGCCGCCGAACGGGGTGCGTAATTTCAGGACACGGTTGTAGCCGCTCTTGCCAGCGAGTGAGGCCAGAACCTCGTCAAGCAGCTTACGGAGGTCGACGGTGAGGTAAGTGGAACGGAAGAATGCTTCCGGGTCGCGGTTGACCACCGGCACGTTCGGATCGTTGGCTGCGATGGCGCCAAGATCGATGGCAAAGACTGCCTCGGTGAGCGCGCCCGACTCGACATCGGGGTGCAGCTTGACTAGGTCAGTCCATGGACGGAGCGCTGTCGTGGTCATGGCTCTTCCTCCTTCGAGGGGGGTTCTTTCCACTCAAAGGGGATCTCCTTCCACTCAGGAGAGTCCGTGTTAAGTGGTGGTCGCCGCACCCTGACTCGTGCAGGCTCGACGATGACAATACAGCCTCTGAAAGGTTCCAGGTCGTTCTCTCGTATAAAGTCTTCGACAAAGCGGTTGACTGTTAGCGGTCCAAAGCTTCTGGGGCGAAACAGAACAACTCCAGGATGATTTCCGGGCGCATATTTCCGCATGTCAGCAAATTCCAAATCAAGGGTCAAAAGCATGCACCCTTCATTCTTGGCTGCTGCGCCAATCACAGGATCAGGCTGGGACAGGAGTCCCTCTTCCGCAGTCGTTGTGACATCGTGCTGAAGCGCCAGCATGGTTGGCTTCAGGTGACGCGAGAGATTTTCATCAAGCTTCAGCTTCATGATCCTACGGCGATTTTCCACACATTTTCCCGAGATAGCTCAGCAGCGTAAGCCAACGCTGCGTGAATGTCATCGAGAGTGAGTTGGGGGTAGTGGTCGATGATCTGGTCAGGGGTCAGACCTTCCGCCAGGGCGTCGAGAATAATAGCAATGTAGATTCGCGTGCCGCGGATACACGGCTTGCCCGCACAGATCTTCGGGTCCACACTCACTCGGTTCAGTAATTCTTCGTACGTCATAACGCTGCTCCTGGGTTAGCTCCATAAATCCGGTTCGTACGTGATTCGGTCAAGCGTAGCTAAAGTAATCTCTTCGCCTAATTTTTTCCCTTCCGGGAGATCCGTCAAGAAGCGAATCTCAGTGCGGAGCCCCACTCGCAGCTTCTGCTCGCTCTCTGGCAACAGGATGAACAGACTGCCAAATCCACCTTCACCCCAATGTGTCACCAGATTCGGTCTAAACCAGACTCGCCAGCCATTTTCGAGGCATGCCTGGGCAACGCGCCGGAAGAATCCGATATAGGTTTCGACCAATGCCCATTCCTGCTCATCTAGAGTTTCACACACCTCTTTCCAGTCTCCCTCTAGACGCTGGAGTATTTGCCCAATTGTCTCATGAGCATCCATTATTCGCTCCGCAGCTCAAACAACGGCACTACCGACGCTTCGATCAAGGCTCGCCAGTTGGCGAGCAGTTTCCCCAGGGCGGCCTGCTCAGAGGTGGTCGTCGTGACAAGTCCCTTGGCCCCATCCTCGCTTTTTCCTTTGAGCCCCGCTCCGGCTAACGCTTGGGCAACAAGGCGCAGCCGCTCACGGTCCGGGCGGGATTCGTCTAGGAACTTGGTCAGGTTCCGCGGCTCGTTCTCGATAATCCAGAGCACGCGGTGCAGCGCATCAATCAGTGACGCAGGCGTTCCCGCTTGCGCATCAAGCAGCCCTAATTTTTCGTCTTGCCCCCGCTCGGTGAAATCGTGCAGTCGATACTTGCCTTTCTTCTTTTCAACCAACGCGCGATTACCCGACGAAAGCCCTCTGTGACCGTCCAGTTCCACCGGCTGACCATAGGTGAAAACGATAGCCTCGCCCGCGTCCAGCTCGGCGGCCTTGTAAGTGTAGCGCCAGAGGACGTAGAAGCGGCTCGGGCCGTCCACTGCCGCAACGCCGGAGCGCGGCACACCGAAGATCTTTTCTAGCAGCGTCTCAAGGACAACGCCTTCGACTTCGGCCAGAAACTTCTCGGCTGGAACTTCCTCGCCGTTTGCGTACTCGACCCGTTCGAAGCGAGTAAATGCTCGCAGGCCCGCACCCACAGCGGCAATGACGAGGTCGGCACCAACGATGCCCATATCCCAGAGTGTCTCCACCCGCTCGCGGACAATGCG
>JBGPOI010000635.1:0-2921 GCA_041487975.1 Binatia bacterium
AAACTGGGCCGAACGCTCGGCGTCAGGCTCCGGCTGTTCATAGGCGCCGCTGTGGGTGTCGGGCATGTAACCGATGGAGATCATGTACACCTCCTCTCAGGATTGCTCTCTTATACGGTTGTCCGTTACTGCTCACAATGGGTCTGGCGCTGCTCTCGTGTTATATGAGTTTTCATGTAGCCCAGCACAGGCCAGCGGCCTGTGCCACTCCAAAGCAAGCAGGACTCAGATGGTGGCGCAGCCGGCTCGGCTGCGCGAGTCCGCTTTTCGCTCTGCTGTGAGGCTGGCGCTCAGGGAGGACCCATGCTACATCAGCCAGCACCATCGTATGGCAGGAGGAACGGTTATGACCAGCGCGCAAGCGGGACTGGTAGTCGATGCTGACGGGCACGTGCTGGAGCCCGCTGACACCTGGCTCACCTATATTGACCCACAGTATCGCGACCGTGCCATCAGGATCGCGCACGATGAGCACGGCTACGAGGTTTTGCTGTTCGATAACAAACCGTTGGAGATCCTCCGCGGCTATCTCGGCGTGCTCGGGGGCATCGGCATGGATAAGAAGCCGCTGCAAAGCCGCGGCAAGCGGACGTACGCGGATGGTTGCCCCCTGGCAGTTATGATCCCCGCGCCCGACTTCAGGTCATGGATCAGGAGGGCATCGACGTTGCCTTGCTGTATCCCACTATCGGCATCTGCTGGGAGGGGGCGGTGCAGGACCCACAACTTGCGCTGGCTTACACCCACGCCTACAACCGTTGGTTGGTGGACTTTTGTGGTGAAAATCCCAAGCGATTATTGCCGATCGCGCATATTTCTCTGCTGGATCCGGAAGGCGCGGTCGCAGAAACTCTCCGCGCCCGCAAAGCGGGATGCGTGGGAGTCTTTCTGTCTCCTGACATGGCGGCGCGTGGAGGCAAACATATCAACGATCCCTCCTATGGCCGATTCTGGGAGACCGTGCAGGATTTGCAGATGCCGGTAGCCTTTCACGTGATTGTTCGTGACCAGCCTACCTTTCATGAATGGCAGCAGCGGCGTGACAGTGTTGGCCTGTTTGGTTTCGCCTTCCTTGCCATTGATGTGATGGCCGCGTTTACGCAAATGCTGGCGACCGGCATGTTCGAGCAGTATCCCCGTCTCAAGTGTGCGGTGCTTGAAGCCGGGGCCAATTGGATCTCGGCTTGGCTTGATCGCCTGGACCACAAATATCAAGTCGTGGGTCCCTATACACCGCTCAAGCGTAAGCCGAGTGAGTATTTTTATCGGCAGTGTTTGATCTCAGCGGATCCGGATGAGTCGATGACCGCGCAGATCGTGGAGCACGTAGGCGCCGATTACTTCGTCTGGGCTTCGGACTACCCTCACATCGATGCGTCGTTCGGTGTAGTCGCTGAAATAAAGAAACGGCTTGCTCCCCTGCCTGAGGCGGCACGGCGCAAGGTGCTGGGCGAGAATGCCGTGCGGTTTTATGGGCTGACTGTTTAGCCGGTTGCTGAAAAAGTGGTTTTCGTGCTTCGATAGAGCCTGGCCTGAGGGTGTCGAAGAACTCAGCACGAACATTATTTTTCTAACAGCTTGTTGAGGGTCTTTCGACCAGCTCCTTACCGACCCAGACCGCGAAGGAGAATTGTGGATTTTCTCTCCGGATTGCAAGGCGTTCTCCTCTTCATGGGGGGAGTCGTGGCGACCGGGGTCATCGGCTATCACGTCTTGGAGGGCTACACATGGTTGGAAGCCCTCTACATGACAGTGCTGACGCTCTCGACCGTCGGTTTCCGTGAAGTGCGACCGTTGGGTCCGACCGGCCAGATCTTCACGATCCTGTTGATCATCGCTGGTTTGGGGGTGGTTTTTTACACCGCGGTCGCCGTCGTGGAAAAAGCGGTGGCGGGAGAGTTTCAACAGTTCTTCGGGAGGCGACGTATGCAGAAGAGAATCGGCGCGCTCAGTGACCACTATCTGGTGTGCGGGTTTGGCCGCATCGGCGAAGTCGTCTGCCGTGAACTGGTTTCCAAGCCGGTTCCTTTCGTGATCATCGAACAAGACGAAGAACGGGTGCGTGAAGCGGAAACGGCGCACTATCTCGTGCTCCAGGGCGACGCGACCGATGAAAAGACCCTGCTGGCGACAGGAATCATGCAAGCGAAAGGGCTCTTCGCTGCCCTGACGACCGATGCTAACAACGTGTTTGTCACCCTGACGGCCAAAGAACTCAATCCCGCGCTCATCGTTGTCGCCCGAGCCGAGACCGAACGCAGCGGGCGTACTCTACTCCGCTCGGGCGCTGACAAGGTGATCTCGCCGTACGCCATAGGGGGACACCGCATGGCCCAGGCGGTCCTGCGTCCGGCGGTGGTTGATATCATTGATTTGGCCACGCATTCGCAAAGTCTGGAACTACAACTCGAAGAGATCGGCGTGCCGGCACACTCCCCTTGCAACGGCATGACGCTCCAGGACTCGGGACTGTGGGAGCAGCCGGGGGTGATCGTGGTGGCGATCAAACGGGCCTCCGGCAAAATGCTCTTTCACCCCGCACCAGGAGCGCGGATCGAGTCTGGCGATAGCCTGATCGCGTTGGCTGAGGCGCCGCAGCTCAAGAAGATTGAGCAGCAAGTGAGGGGGGGAACCTAAGTTTCCTCTCTGAAAGAATCCTCTTACGAGACTTTTCCTTTTACCGGCGATGGGGGTATGGAAGGCGGCAGTGCGTTGGCACGAGGGGAGGGCGCGGCTCTCCAGGGGGCAGCCACTTGACAGCTAAGGCGAACTGCCTGGTAAGATACAAAAAATTTTGCCTCACCGGACACTTGACTACGAGGTAGTAGGGAAAACGCATTGGCCATCGCCAACATAATGGAACAGATCTTGCCTGATTCCTCCCTGCCGCCTGCTCATATGGAGTGTAGGGGTGGGCGGAA
>JBGPOI010000636.1:0-2918 GCA_041487975.1 Binatia bacterium
GAGGAGACAGCCACTCTGTGAGGTTAGCCTGAACTCATAGAACAGCCGAGATTTCCCCAGCCCTGGCTCGCCCATCACGCCTACTATCTGGCCGTGACCAGCCTTGACCTGCTCTAAGGCCCGCTTCATCTGGTCCATTTCGCTCTGCCGTCCCACGAAGCGGGTGAGTCCGCGTCGAGCAGCGACTTGGAGACGCGTTCTCAGTGGACCAGCGCCGAGGACCTCATAGACGTTGAGCGGCTCTGCCACGCCTTTGATTGCCGCTGCGCCGAGTGCCTTGAGGTCGAAATAGCCTTCGGTCAATTTCCGAGTATGCTCGGTAATCAAGATAGACCCGGGCGTTGCCATCTGCTCCATACGGGCGGCAAGGTTGGTCGAATGGCCAACCGGGACGTAGTCGGTATGCAAATCGTCTTTGCGAATCGAGCGCACGACGACTTCACCGGTGTTCACGCCCACCCGCAGATACAGCGGTGCGCCTCCGCTTAACCGCAGCTTATCACTATACCGCCCCATCTCCTCTTGCATGCGCAACGCAGCATAGAGCGCTCGCTGGGGATGGTCTTCATGGGCAATCGGCGCACCGAATAAAGCAAAGATGCCATCGCCCAAAGCTTGGGCCACATAGCCGTCATAGCGATGCACCGCGTCCATCATCAGTTGTAGTGCGGGGTCGATAATGGCACGAGCCTCTTCCGGGTCCAGCCCTTCAATCAATGCCGTGGAGCCTTTGAGGTCGGCAAACAGCGCCGTGATCGTTTTGCGCTCGCCCTCGGTTGCACCACGTGCTTCCAGTGCTGCCTGCTCCGCGCGGATGCGCTCGGCCAGATGCGGAGGAGTCCAGAGTCCGGGGGCTGGGGACTGGGGGGCTGGGGACTGGGGGGTTGGGGCTAGGGGTTGGGAACCTGAAACCTGAAACGTGGAACTTGGAACTGGCGAAGCGCTAGTCCAGACTAAGACTTTACCGTTTTCATCGATGGCGACCCGCTCGGCTTCAATGAGTTCTTCTTTGCAGGCTTCGAGAGACTCAGCATCCAGGTCAAAGCGGACTTTGAGCGCCCGATAAGTTACCCGGCCCTTGTTGGCCAGCAATTCCCGAATTTGGTCTAACACCTCATCAAACGTCATACGCCAACTCGACAAACACTGGAGATTATGGTGTCTTTTTCCGCTTTCGCCGTCGACCAATAATCGTGTTCAAGTCCTGCAGGAGCTCTGGCGTATCCAAAGCGTTGGCAAACTCCCGCACCCAGCGTCGCACCCGGCGCAGATCCAGTTTTGGCTGGGCGTCGAGAATCGACTCGATATCCGCCATATCACGTGGCCGATGGGCAATGGCCTTCATAATGAGCAAATCTTCGGGGAGCGGCAGGGGCACCTGGATTCCCCCCAGATCCCGCCAGACTGTGCGTGCAACAGCTTCTTCCTCAAACGGTAACGCGCCAAAAGCAATATCGATGTCGATCCCACTTGCTTCATGACGAACGAGGAGGACCCGGGCTTGCCGAGCAAACGTAAGCGCATCTGAGAGGCGAGGAGCAAAGCCAAATGCTATTCCCTTGGTAAGAAAATTCTTCCACTTGCTTTCGTCGAGCAGGACCAAGGCGTCGATATCGCGGGTGACCCGCGGGCGGCCCAGCAGCGAAGCGGCGACCCCACCAATGATGGTTCCTGACACGTGCGCGCCCTGGAGCCAAGCCACGAGGTCATGCAGGGCGGCAAGCAGGGGGACTAGCGTTTCATGCTGCTCAGCCATGGAGGGCGGTTCGCAGACGGTTCCAGCGTTCTCGCACCTCGGCTTCTTCTGCCGCCAACGCTTCCGTCCAGCCGAGTGGTTCTACCGACGCCATCAGCGCTGCCAATTGTCTGAGCTTGTGGGCGAGGGGAGTTGCCCGCAGCTCTGTCCGCTCAACAGCGTTCACCCTCTCCCAACGTCTCCGGAATGCCCGTGCGTCCGCTCGTGTCAGGGGTTTCTTCAAATTTCTCTCCTTCTTCCTTGTTAAAATACCTCAGGCTCCTAATTTTCACCAAGCTCTACGAGCAGCGCTTTGGCGTCTTGGAGGTCCTTCGTGTCAAACCCTTCGGTGAACCAGTTGTAGATCTCGGATAACAATCGGTGTGCTTCGTTTTTCTTATCCTGTGACTGCCACAGGCGGGCCAGGCTCATCGTCGCACGGAGTTCGAGGGACTTCGCCTGCTGATGCCGGGCGATCTCAATAGCCTTGTGAAAGCACGCTTCGGCTTCCGCCGCCGCTTGGGTGTTGGGTGCTGGGGACTAGGGATTTCAGACTTGTTTTGACTTGCGTTGACTTGCCTTAGACTTGCTTGAGACTGCAACGTAAGTTGCCCTTTCAACCGATACAGCTCCGCCTCGTAAATGCGCTCGTCATTCTTGTCCACCAGCTGCAGCGCCTCTGCGACCGCCGCCAACCCTTCGTCTACCTGTCCTGCTCCTCCATATCCCGTGGCCAGCCAAGCGAGATACCACGTTCTTCCGTTTTCTCCTGCACCCGCCTCTAGGCCCTGCCGGACCTGAGCGACTCCCTCCGCCCACTTGCCCCTGCGCGATCAGCGCTCCGCCCCGATAGACAGCTCCCCATGCCCACCAGTAAGGAAATCCCTGCTCGCCAGCCAGCGCCACCATTGCGTCCGCGCGCTCCTGGGCAATACGCCCTTCCCCGCGCCAGATATGTAACCTCGCGGTATGATATAAGACAAGCCCGAGACTATAAGGGGGGCCAAGCTCCTGCGCCAGGTGCAATGCCTCGTGCACCCCTGTCAGAGCCTGCTCGGGATACCCCAGAAACCACAGCACCGTGGCCGTATCGACGAGACTCCAAACCCTCGGGTTAGCTCCTCCGTAGAGGGGGGTCAGCGCATGGTGTTGGGGCAGGTAATGCGCCACGCTCTGCTCCAAC
>JBGPOI010000637.1:0-2908 GCA_041487975.1 Binatia bacterium
ATGGTGCTCACGGATACAGCGCGCTATCTGCGTGTCATCATCGACCAAGTGCTCACTCGGCTGAACGCCGGGCAGACGCCGGAGGAAATCCTGCACGCGGTCGAACCGGACGCGGAACTTTCAACCCGGGCCTACCTCCAAGCACGTTATGACCATCCCAAATTCATCGTACGCAACTTGTTACGACTGTGGGGCGGCTGGTGGAACGGCAACGCGGCCGACTTGCTGCCTGCCACCTGGGAGGCGCAAGCCCAGGAGATCGCTGCTCTGGCCGGTGGAGTCGCCACGCTCGTCGAGCGTGGTCGGACGTTACTGGCCCAAGGCGACGCGGTGATGGCCGCACATGTCGCAGAGTGGGCTACCCGTACCGCCCCCACAGACCGTGCCACCCAGATGCTGAAACGTGATGTCTACGAGAAACGTCTCGCCGACGCCCAGGCGCTGATGGCGCAAGGCATCTTCCGCGCCGCCATGAACGAGGCGCGGCAAGCGCTGGGCCAAGAGCCGACTCCACCGTCGCGCTTCCTTTCACTTGGCGAGGAGCGCAGTTGAATTTCCGTCTGTTCTGTGCTCCTTTTCATCTATTGATTCGCACCGGTCCAGGAGAGAACAACACCTATGAATAGCGAACATACACAATCACATCCGCAGCAGGGGAAAGAACTGGCCACGCTGGGTGGCGGCTGCTTCTGGTGTCTCGAAGCCGTCTATGACGAACTGAAAGGCGTCGAACAGGTGGAGTCAGGCTACTCAGGCGGAACAGTGCCGAACCCGTCGTATTATGATGTCTGCGAAGGCATCACCGGGCATGCCGAGGTCGTCCAACTCACCTTCGATCCACGGGAGATTTCCTTCAAAGAAATCTTGCAGGTGTTCTTTACCATTCATGACCCTACGACCCTGAATCGCCAGGGAGCAGACATCGGCACGCAATACCGCTCGGTCATTTTCTATCACAGTCAGGAACAGAAAGTGATTGCCGAGGAAACCATGAGAGAACTGACCGCGATACGAGTCTGGGACGCACCGATCGTCACGGAAGTCACGCCGTTTGAGATTTGCTATCGGGCAGAAGCGGTTCATCAAGAGTACTTTCAACGCAATAGTGCCCTGCCCTATTGTCAGTACGTGATTGTTCCCAAAGTCATGAAACTGCGCAAAGTGTTTTTGCAAAAGTTGAAACGGTAATTGAGCGACAATAAAAGAAAGGGAACCACATGACGGCCACCTTGGATTGGATGGGATGCGCGACGTTCCGACTCACCATCGGCAACCTCGTAGTTTTCCTCGATGCCTACATCGATCGCATGCCCAGCGCCGCGCCCATCGGGATCTCCGTGAGCGAGATTGACCGGGCCGATTGGATCGTGGTTGGGCACTCACATTTTGATCACCTGTATGGCGCCGAACGCATCGCGCGGGCCACCGGCGCAACGGTGATCGGCTCTTATGAGACCGTGCGGATCATGGAGGCCCAAGGCGTACCGCTGAAGCAGTTGATGCCGGTGGCCGGCGGCGAGAAGATCCGCCTTTCTCACGACGTGACCGTTGAGGTCTATCCCAGTCAACATTCCTGCGTCTGGTCCCATACCCAGATGCCTCCGGCTGACATGATGTGTCTCGGCGACCTCGGGGTGACCTATCAAGAGCAACAAGCGCGGCTGCAAGAACTGTGGAGCTTTTTAGAGTCGATGGGAGGCCAGGTCATGGCTCACCTCCAGGTCTCTGCCCAGGGAGCGCGAGGAGACGGCGGTGCGTTGCTCTATTTTTTCGAGACACCGGAGGGTTCGCTGCTGTATCAAGATACCTCCGGTCATTGGAGCGGCATTTTACGGAATCTCCGGCCGGACGTCGCCATCCTTGCCGCGGCCGGGCGCGGCAACATTGATGGTGAGCCGATCCAAGGATCGTTGGCGCAATTTGTGGCCCGGCAGGCCGACCTGATTCGTCCCCGGAGAGTTATTCTGAGCCATCACGACAACTGGCTCCCAGGATTCTCGGGAGCGGTCGATGTCGCGCCGATTCGCTCCGAGTTGACCCGGTGGATGCCAAAAACAGAACTGATTGAGATGGGCTACCTCCAGGCTTATCCAATCTTCGCCGGGCGATAATTCGGCTCCTACATCTCTCATCACCCCACGCGAGAAGGCTACTGCACATCATGTGCATGTAGCCGACGGCCGAGTACGAGAGGACCCGATCCCGGTCGAGATCGACCGCTTGGTAAGCTGCTCTCACCAGAAGCGAAGCTGAGTAAAGATCCCTTACGACAACTTGAAGTTTGCTCATGGAAGAGGCTGGAAGTCATCCGGAAGCCTCAATGGGGACAGGAACTATGACAGCCAACCCGTGTCAATTAAGGATTGGTGTCCATTACCGATAGGTGATAGTAGTGCTTCCGGACAGCTTCTAGAGTCCAGCGTGTTTTTGGCAGCTAGCGTTATCTATGAACCCCTAATCTAGACTGCGTGAGGGTACAGAAAAGATTAGGGGGAGAATCGCTCGGTTCTTCCGAAACGTTTAATGGAGATCACCACGCATGACCGCGCAGGTGCAGTCCCCGGTGACACGGGGCAATCTTGGCATGGCAGAGTCTATTGGAGCAGTTGAGCAACGTATCTCGGTCTCAATCGACAACTGGAAGCGCAAGCTCCTCGACCTCAGCAAGCGGAACCTGGCACTCAACTTCAAGATGAACAAAGTATCGACGATCGCCATCGTCGATGAGCAGCCCGCCGAGGTCTTCCGCCAGCTTTGCTTGAAAAATGGTTACTCCCCAGCACCTTCTAAGCGGTGCGTAAGTTTTGCGTAAGGGAGGCAGGCGGTGTCGTAAGGGTTACGAGGATATTCCAGCCTTGCTTGCGGGCGGTGGAGAGGACGGTACGCAGGGTAGCGAACGTTTGGGCGC
>JBGPOI010000638.1:0-2903 GCA_041487975.1 Binatia bacterium
ATAAAGTCTGCGGTCAACGACCCGGGAATTTTTGTGAGGGCCGCACGCACCTCTTCGAGGCTGACGCGCTCGTCCGCTTCGGCGGCGCATTCTTTCAGGCACTCGACATCCAGCCAGTCTTCCTCCTGCGAAGACGGCGACACGGCAGATACGATTAGCGTAACGCGCTGCTGTTCGGGGAGGTCTGGCGGCTCCAGAGGACGGAACACGCCCTGCTCGTAGATGGCGGTCAGTGTTTTTCTCATCATGGTGGTATTGTACCCGGGACTCCGGCGTCCGTCTATTTCCTTTGGGCGATCAGAAGGAGGATTGCGAACTCTATGTGTCGGTCATAGGGGACGGTGCAGGAAAATTCGGGTTACGTAAATAGGGTCACCCATTCTGGCCCATGATGAGGCCGTTGTGTGAGGGGGGTGATCCATTCCGTTAGAACCCTTATCCGCGCCCATCCACCCCATGGCGTGGGAATCCCTGCTTTGCCAGATCGATCCCGAGTATTGTACACTGCACGGCGGGTCCTTCCGCTCATTTTTGTCATGGTGTATGTATTCTGACCCATGATGAGGCCGCGGTGTGAAAAGAAACAGTCCATCCTATAATAACCCGAAAAGTTTAGAGATATTAAGTTCAGACACATAAAGGAGGAATGATATGGCAAATGCTCAACCAACTACGCTGGCGACCGGTACAGGATCGGTCGACCAATTTGACGCGATTGTTATCGGAGCCGGAGTTTCCGGGTTGTATCAACTGTACCGCTTACGGCAGCTCGGCCTCTCGGTGCGAGTCTACGAGGATGGCAGCGGCGTGGGCGGCACCTGGTATTGGAACCGCTACCCAGGCTGCCGCTTCGATTCCGAGAGTGAAACCTACGGATACTCGTTCTCGGAGGAACTACTGCAAGAATGGGACTGGAAGGAACATTATTCTGGTCAGCCGGAGAACGAGCGCTACCTCAATTATGTCGCGGACAAGTTCGACCTGCGCCGGGACATCCAATTCAATTCTCGGGTCAGTTCGGCGGTCTACGACGAGCGCGAGAATCGCTGGGAGGTCCAGCTCGAGAGTGGCCAGCGCGCCCGGGCGCAATTTTTAGTCACGGCGGTCGGAATCTTGTCCGCCCGTTATACGCCCCCGTTTGCGGGGATTGAGAGCTTCAAGGGGGACTCGTATCACACCTCCCGCTGGCCGAAGGAACACGTGGACCTCACCGGCAAGCGCGTGGCGGTCATCGGTACCGGAGCCACCGCGGTGCAGCTCATCCCGATAATCGCCAAGGAAGTCGGCCATCTCACGGTCTTCCAGCGCACGCCGAATTACTGTGCGCCGTTGCGGAATTCGCTGGTTGACCCGGAGACCCAGCGCCAGTTCAAGGCTAGCTACCCAGAAATTCACAAAAGGTGTCGCGAAACCTCCGCCGCCTTTATGCACGACTTCGACCCGCGCTCGGCCCTGGAAGTCTCGCCGAAAGAGCGGCTGGCGCTGTACGAAGAGTTGTGGGCGCAACCCGGGTTCAAGAAATGGTTGGGCAACTTCCACGACATCATGACCAACCGGGAGGCCAACGAGGACTTCGCCGAGTTTGTCCGCAACAAGATCCGCGCTCGCGTTAAGGATCCCGTGGTAGCGGAAAAGCTGGCGCCTAAGGACCATCCGTTCGGCTCCAAGCGCATCCCCTTGGAGACCGAGTATTACGAGGCTTACAATCGAGACAACGTCTTGCTGGTTGACGTCCGCGAGACCCCGATCGAGTGCATCACTCCTAAAGGCATCAAGACGAGTGACGCCGAGTACGAATTTGACGTCATCATCTATGCCACGGGGTTTGATGCGGTGACCGGGGCGTTGACGCGGATCGATATCCGCGGCGAAGGTGGGCAGACGTTCAAGGACAAATGGGCCAATGGTCCGCGCACGTACCTGGGGCTTCAGACCGCCGGCTTCCCGAATCTCTTCATTGCCACGAACGCCGCGTTCTGCAACTACACTGTATGCGCCGAGACGATTGTGGAATGGATCTCCGATTGCATCGGCTATATGCGCGAGAAGAACTTTGCGCGCATTGCGCCTACCCCGCAGGCGGAAGCGGCCTGGGTGGAGCACGCCAACGAGTTGGGCACTCACACGCTCTTGAGCGATGCCAACTCCTGGTTCATGGGGTCGAATATTCCCGGTAAGAAACGCGCCATCCTCCTCTATGCCAACACCGCCCCAGCCTATCGGGCAAAGTGTGATGAGGTGGCGGCCAAGGGCTATGAAGGGTTTCTGCTGCAATAAAGAGGTCCCTTCTACACCTCGCCGGAGAAGAGCGATGAAGAGAAGCTGCGGAAGGCGGTCGGCTGGATCAAAGATCCGGCCACAGCACTCAAGTCGCTGACCGATGTGATCGACCAGATCGAGGATGACCAGCAAAGCAAGCAGATGCTGCGTACGATCATCGACGATGAGCTGGCAACCATCAAGTGGTTGCAGGAGACGCGCGCGCTGCTGAGCACCACCCCGGCGGCATAAGACCCGCAGAGATCAGGAAGGAGGTTGGATCATGACCGCATCAGAACAAGCACGACTGGCGACCGTGGAGGAACACGTCCGCGCCGAAAATGCACGGGATATGGATGCCGTGATGGGCACGTTCAGTGACAGCGCCCACGCCAGCGTCGTGTATAATGGCATTCCTACCACGGGACACGCCAAGATTCGCCGCTCCTATGAAATCAGACTCAACGCGCTGCCGGACTTCCGGTTCGAGGTGAAGCAACGCCACGTTAGCGCCGACAGCGTGATTGCTGAACATGTACTGCACTTTATCAACAAGAAGGGGCAGCCAGTGGAAGTGCCGATGTGCATTGTGTATTGCTTTGATGAGGCCGGGAAGCTGAGCGAAGAGCGCGTCTACATTGATG
>JBGPOI010000639.1:0-2895 GCA_041487975.1 Binatia bacterium
TCGTACTTCATAGAAAGAACGTTACTGGAGAGAGTCAATTGGGAACTTGAAACTTGGAACTTGAAACTCTCTTCGCTGACATCTCGTGCACGATATCCACTAACGCGATGACATTGTCCACGGGTGTCTGGGGTAAGATGCCATGCCCGAGGTTGAATATATGCCCTGACCGTCCAGCCACCGATTGTAAAATTCGTTCGACTTGGCGACGCAACTCAGCGCGCGGGGCGAAAAGCGCCACCGGGTCGAGGTTGCCCTGCACCGCCCGGTTCATACCGATGCGTCGCCAGGCCACGTCGAGGTCAATGCGCCAGTCCACGCCGATCACATCCCCGCCAGCCTCGGCCAACAGTTCGAGTAGCCCGGCGGTCTCAGTACCAAAATGAATGACCGGCGTTCCCGGCGTAATACTGTGGATCAGCGCTTTCATATGCGGCAGGATGAAAGCGCGGTAGTCCGCCGGCGAGAGACAACCAACCCACGAGTCAAACAACTGCACTGCCTGGGCGCCAGCAGCGATCTGGCCGTTGACATAGGCAGCGATCACTCGCACCAGCCGCTCCATCAGCGCCAGCCACACGCCGGGGTCCTGGTACATCAGGCGCTTGGTCTCGATATAGTGCCGCGAACTGCCACCTTCGATGAGATAAGAGGCCACCGTAAAGGGGGCTCCAGAAAAGCCAATCAGAGGGATATGGGCGGGAAGACTCGCCCGCGCCTTACGCACAGCTTCAAACACAAAGGGCACGGTATCCGCTGGTCGGCTTTCCACTAAGCGATCCACATCCGCACCCGAGCGCACGGGGCAGTGGATCACCGGACCGTCACCTTTGGAGAACTCCAAGCCTACGCCCATGGGCTCGACGATCAGCAAAATATCGGCGAAGATAATCGCCGCATCCACACCGAGCCGTTCCACCGCTTCGACCGTCACCTGGGCGGCTAAATCCGGGCTTTTACACAAGGTGAGGAACGGTACCTTTTCACGGAGCGCACGGTACTCGGGCATGTACCGTCCAGCTTGACGCATCAGCCACACCGGCGTGTAAGGTGTCGGCTCGCGTCGGCACGCTTGCAGGAAAATTGGTTCTTGCATTGAGAACCATATTACCATAGAGCGAAGGCCGTGAGCGAGCTATATGCTATAAGCTCAACAAGGAGGTACTGTTCATGGCCGACCCTTGGACTCATCATAGCGCGCTGCTGAACGGTTTCCGCATGCACTACGTGATCGCCGGCTCAGGTCACCCCCTGGTGTTCCTGCACGGCTGGCCGCAGAGCTGGTATGAATGGCGCAAGATTATTCCGCCTCTGGCCGAGCATTTCACCGTGATTGCTCCTGACCTGCGCGGCCTGGGTGACTCCGAGCGTCCGCTTATCGGATACGACAAGCGGACTTTGGCTTCCGACGTACACGCGCTGGTACAATCTTTGGGCTTCAGCAAGATCGGCTTGACCGGTCACGACTGGGGCGGGGCGGTCGCTTTTTATTTCGCCTATGACCATCCGGAAATGGTCGAGCGGCTGATGATTCTCGACATGATTCCCGGCCTGGGACGCTCAGGAGGCTCAATGGACCTGCAAACAGCTCGGCGATTCTGGCATGTCTTCTTCCATGCCGGCATGCCGGATCTGGCCGAGAAGCTGGTCAGCGCAAACGTCGAGGCATACCTGAGTTATTTTTACACTTCCACGGTTTATAACTACAGCCCCGCCGTCTTCAGCAAAGAGGACATCGCCGAGTACGTGCGGGTTTACTCTTTACCAGGCGCGCTACGAGCTGGGTTTCAGTATTATCGCGCAGGTTTGCAGGAAGACCTGGAGAATCTGAGCAGTTGTACTCGCAAGCTGACCATGCCGGTCTTGGTTTGGGGTGGAGAAAGATTTCTGGCGAACATCGTGCCGTTCTGGCAGACCGTGGCCGAGAATGTGCAGGGTGGCGAGGTCAAGCAGTGTGGGCACTTCATTGCCGAAGAAAAGCCGGAGTTTGTCATTCAGCAGGCATTGGAATTCTTTGGGTCATTGCAAAAGAAAGAATAGCTCTCGCTGCTCAATCAGGAGGTAACTATGGACTGGCGACAGTATATCCATTCAGACTCTGATATCTTGCTGGGTAAACCAGTCGTGAAGGGCACGCGACTCGCGGTGGAATTTATCCTTAGGCTTTTCGCTGTTGGGTGGACTGAAAAACAGATATTGGAGAACTATCCAACTCTGACATTGGAAGCACTCCGCGCAGTTTTTGCCTTTGCCGCTGAGTGTATGCGTGAGGAGGCCTTGTATACTATTCCGGCTGAGGCGAAGTGATGCGGTTTTTGGCAAACGAGAACTTTCCTCTGGTCAGTGTACGTCTCCTGCAAGAGGCTGGTCATGACGTCGTAGCTATTATTAACGACGCGCCAGGAACCAAAGATCCCGAAGTTCTCGCTCGTGCTTTCCATGAAGAGCGGATCATTCTCACTTTTGACCGAGACTACGGAGAGCTGATTTACCGGTTTGGACAGACAGCCCCGCTTGGTATTGTTTACTTTCGCTTTGACCCGCTCTCTCCAGAAGAACCAGCAGAGCACTTGCTTCAGTTGTTGACTGTGGGTGGACTCTCTCTGGAGAAAAGATTTACGGTTACCGAGCGCGGCCAAGTCCGTCAACGCCCACTGCCGTAGTTTAGTTCATGGGTATCGACTGGAACACACTCCGACCCCTAGACGGATCTCAACATAAAGCTTTTGAGGAACTTTGCTGCCAGCTTGCTACGCATGAGCCAACGCCACAAGGTTCAACCTTCATCCGCCTAGCAGCACCTGACGCTGGGGTGGAATGCTACTGGACATTACCGAATGGCAACGAGTGGGGTTGGCAAGCTAAGTTCTTCACCTCTCCTCCCAACGAAAACCA
>JBGPOI010000640.1:0-2895 GCA_041487975.1 Binatia bacterium
CTCAAACGCGCTGTGGGCGGTGAATCGCGCCCGACCGTCGTCCAGGGAATCGTAACATTTGAGGAGCAACACCTCGTCCTTCTGCATGTGCGGGAAATAGAACCAGCGGTGCTTGGGGTTGAAGGCGACGGCGTAGACCTCTCCTGTCCTATCTCGGTACTTGAGGTCCATAGCCACGAAATCCTGCGGGACCATACTTTGCGCGTCGCACACCGACAGCGGTGTCGCCTGTACGGGTCCCCGGATCGGCCGCCAGACGTTAATCTCCATAAACCGCTGCTGCAGCCGTACCTCGGCCTCGTCCGCGTCCAGCAAGTCTCGCACGCGCTGGGGGCCGGAACGGAGAGTGTAGTCGTTATGCGCCGACATCACCGGCATGCGTGCTCCGTTCTCACCCAGCTTCGCCATCGTGGCGCAACGCACGTTGTGGTCGAACACCAACACTTTCGTCGCGCCGGTGACCTCTTTCACCAGCCGCTCCACCTCCGGGTAGTAGACGGCCTGCACCTCGTTTGCGTCGTAGAAATTCGTCACCGCGGTCTCGTGGCGCGTCAGCATGAAACCATGCTTGTCCAACGTCAACTGCTGGGCGATGGCCCGGCCATCGTAAATGGGCATCGTATATTTCGCGTACCGCCCCGTCCGTTCTGGGATGCCAGGCGGCGGCGTGTACATATAGTTCACGGGCTTCTCTGCCCGATCGACCAAGTAATTCAGCGAGGCTTCCACGTGCTTGAGACCTGCCACTATGTCGTTGTCCATGCTCCATGCTCCTTTTTCAGCATCTCAGGAAATTACAACGGCCACACCCTCTTGTACAGCCGGTTTGGCTGGGGGTTGCGTTTCACACGGGAAAGTATCCGCCGGGGAGCCGCGCTGGCGCTGTAGACCGGGGTGAGCGGTGCGAACCTCAGCGGTTCCCTCACCCGCGACCCTTTTCCCCTCTCACTTGCGATCCAGCGCGCGGTACTGAATCGCCTCGGCCAGGTGCGCTCCACCGACCTTTTCCTCTCCCGCCAGGTCGGCGATGGTGCGCGCGACTTTGAGGATGCGCGTATAGGCTCGCGCGCTCAGCCCCAGCCGCGCCATGGCGTTCTCCAGCAACTTTTCGCCACTCGCCTCGGGCTGGCAGAACTTGCGAATGTCACGGCTGGTCATCTGCGCGTTGCAGAACAGCGTGCGTCCGGCAAAGCGATCGAGCTGGACTGTTCTCGCTTGATTCACACGTGTGCGGATCGCGCTAGAGTTCTCGCTGGCAACGTGTTGGCTCAGCTCTTTGTATTTGACCGCCGGTACCTCGATCTGAATATCGATGCGGTCGAGTAAAGGGCCGGAGATTTTCGCTCGGTAACGCTGGATCTGCTGCGGCGTGCAAGTGCATTCGTGCTGCGGGTCGGAGGCGAATCCGCAGAGACATGGGTTCATTGCGCAGACCAGCATGATACTGGCAGGGTAGGTGATCGAACCCACCGCCCGGGAGATCGTCACCTGAGCATCCTCTAGGGGCTGACGCAGCACTTCGAGCACGTTCTTACGAAACTCCGGCAGCTCGTCGAGGAATAACACCCCGTGATGCGCCAGAGAGACCTCGCCGGGCTTGGGCACCGTGCCGCCACCGATCAGCCCGGCATCGGAAATGGTGTGGTGTGGCGAGCGAAACGGCCGAATAGCGATCAGCGCTTGCCCGTCCATCAGCCCGGCCACGCTGTGCACCTTGGTCGCGTCGATCGCTTCGGCCAGGGTCATATCCGGCAGGATGGTGGGCAGGCGCCGGGCGAGCATGGTCTTGCCCGCGCCCGGCGGGCCGACTAACAAAACGTTATGGCCGCCGGCTGCCGCCACTTCGAGCGCGCGCTTGACGTGCTCCTGGCCCCTTACATCGTTGAAATCCACCTCGTAACGAGAATGCGCCGCAAATAGCGAATGCAGGTCGATGTGCACAGGTGTGAGTGGCTGATCGCCGTTGAGGAAGAGAAATGCTTCACTCAACGTGGATACGCCAAGGACCTCGATACCCTCGACTACCGCGGCCTCGGCCGCATTTTCGGCCGGCACGACCAGCCCCTTGAGCCCCTTCTCACGGACCATCACCGCCAGAGGAAGCGCGCCGTGCACGGCTTTGACCCGGCCATCGAGGGACAATTCCCCCAGCAGGGCATACTCGGCGAGTCGTTCCTTGGCCAGCCAACCTTCCGCCGCCAGAATGCCGAGCGCGATCGGCAGATCGTAAGCCGAGCCTTCTTTTTTCAGGTCCGCGGGCGCCAGGTTTACGGTGATCTTGCGTGAGGGAAATTCATAGCCGGAGTTTTTGATCGCCGAGCGTACCCGGTCCTTGCTCTCTTTCACCGCGCCTTCAGGCAGTCCGACGGTAGTGAACTGCGGCAAGCCGAGAGCAACGTCAACCTCGACCTCGACGAGGAGCCCATCGATCCCCACCAATGCCCCAGAAAGTACCGTGGCTAGCACAGTCTCGTGCTAGCGAAAGTGGAGAGAAAAAGCAAGAAATGTTTTCGGCGATCGGAGATCAGCAAAGACAGAGCGTGAGAATCATGGGGCGCGACCTGGATATCACGCGCATACGCAAAGGGCGAAAAGCGCCAGGTCTCCATCTCCTGCCAGCTCTCTCCGCGATCGGCCCGTGCTCTACTCGACCCATGCGCCGAGGTCATCGGCTGCAGGCCGAATGCCTCGGCGACCTCGTCACAACCGTCGTCCGAAAGCTCTTTTGCCCTGCGCGGCAGGGGGGGACCTCCTCTTTCAAGGGGAGGGTTTTGAGTGACTTGCAGCGTAATAGAACAAAGACCGGGCTTGGCAAGACTGGCCCTCGGCGGGGCATACTGGGGTATTGTCACACACTCCAGCAGTCCGGAGGGAGCCGAGGTCTTGCCAGCGAGC
>JBGPOI010000641.1:0-2891 GCA_041487975.1 Binatia bacterium
AACCCCAAGTCTGCGAAGACACCAGCATGTACAGCGCCAAGCAAACCCTTCGGGCCAAATCAGCCTAGACTGAAGGCGCTGTCTAACATTGCGCTCCAGTCCGACGCTTGCTCCGCTCGCGCGGCTGAGCTTCAGCGTTAGCCGCCTGACGCTCTTTAGGCTAATTGAAGCATCGCAATCCTGGAGAGGCTCTGTATGAGCGTACAGCGTGGAGAAACGACCTTGGCCAAAGATGGAACACTCACGCTGACGAATTTGCCCTTCCACGCAGGCGATACGGTGGAAGTTCTATCTTGCCTCGGCCACAAAAGCTGAGTGGGCAGGCGCGCTGTCCGCTGCACGGGACACCAGTCCAGTATAGCAATCCTACTGACCCTATTGCCGAAGAAGAGGGGGCAGCGTTGCGATGGTCGTCCTTGAGACCCACATTTGGCGTCCCTAGCGCGACGGGTCCGATACGGCAAAAGGCTTGACCCCTTCTATGGTATGACATACTGTCATACTTAGAGGTGAACAATGTCTAGGGCGAAAGTTGCAATCTCCCTCGATGAATCCATCTTGGAGCGCATCGATAAGCTTGTTGAGAGCGCCATCTTTCCCAACCGCAGTCGAGCGATTCAAGAGGCCGTAGAAGAAAAGCTTGCTCGCCTAGAGCGGAGCCGTCTAGCGAGGGAATGCGCGAAACTCGATCCGGTGTTCGAAAAGGCACTCGCCGAAGAGGGCCTATCCGAGGATGCTTCGGAATGGCCAGAATACTAAGGGGAGAGATTCGCTGGGCTGATCTCAACCCGGTCCGTGGCAAGGAACAAGCAGGCTTGCGTCCAGTCCTGATTCTGAGCCAGGATATTTTCAATGAGCGCTCAGGTACGGTAATCGCGGTAGCGCTCACGAGCCAACCGCAGCGGGCCGGGTTTCCTCTCACGCTTGAACTTCAGGGGAAGGGTCTTCCCAAGAAATCATGGGTCAAGATCAGTCAAATTCGCACCCTGTCGATTGAGCGGATTGGCCAGCGGCTCGGCAAGGTGAGTCCTGAAGAACTTGCTCAGATCATTGAAGGACTGAGTGAAATTATCGGCCCCTAACCACGCGCAGCATCATCTTGCCGCCCGCTTGCAGTTCCCGGGAAAATCAACCTGTAATCGAGGAGCGAACGCCGGTCATAAGAATCAGGTTTCGGCCCGCTTTGCGAAAGATGCTCAATTACGCGGTCTGGCGCAGCTGATCGCCCCGGCGTTAGCCCGCAGTACAGGGCAATGAGGCGACGGATAGATGAGGACGTTGTCCCGCCGCGAAAGCAGAACTGGAGCTACGTGCGCAATCGCTGGCAGTGTATTGCTTTTCGTAGGGACATATCTGCATCCGTTGGAAGCCGACCCGAACGAGGCCGTTGCGGCCTTTACCGAATACGCCGCCGACCGTCTGTGGGTCGCAAGCCACCTGACACAGCTCGCGGGAGTCGTGCTGATGGTGGCAGCGCTTCTGTTCCTGGCTCAGCAGTTGGAGGCGGCGAACGGGACAGGGTGGGCACGGATCGCGGCAGGAGGAGCGATCGCCAGTCTGGCCGTGGCCACGGTGCTCCAGGCAGTGGACGGGAGCGCCCTGAAGCGCATGGTGGATGCCTGGGCCGCTGCGCCGACAGTGCAAAAAGAGGGAGCCTTTTACGCCGCCTTCGCCGTCCGCCAGGTGGAGATCGGGTTAGCCAGCCTGCTGAGTCTCTTATGCGGTCTCACGGTGACCGTGTACGGGGTAGCTCTGCTGGTTGACCACACGTATCCGAAGTGGGTGGGCTCGCCCTCGCGGGAGGGGTGCCCATAGCAGTCGCAGGCGTCGTGCTGGCATATACGGGGTTTTCTGGGCTGGCGATGGCGATCAATATGCCGGCGAGTTCCATCCTTCTGGTGTGGATGCTCACTGTTGGAGTACTCATGTGGCGCCAAGGCGGAGTCTCACCGGATGAAATGGCGGTTTAAGAACCGGTTGGAGCCGACCGCCGCACAACGTAGTCAAGGGGGTCAGGTCTTGCATTTTGTACCACTTCTTTTCTGGTCAGGCGAAAAGTGTTATTGCAAGACCTGACCCCTAAATTCTGACCCCTAAATTCGTTAGGCAGTTGTCGAGTGTAACCCTGAGGGCAGGGGGGAGTCTGAATGAAGCCGAAGCTGTTCATCGGTTCGTCGGCGGAGAGCGTCAGTATTGCTTACGCGGCTCAGCAGAATCTCCGCCACACTGCGGAAGTCACGGTCTGGGACCAGGGCGTCTTCAAGCTGTCATCCACATCCGTCGAGTCGCTCCTCGAAGTTCTTGATCAATCGGACTTCGGCATGTTCGTGTTCTCACCGGATGACCTGGTGAATATTCGGGGAGAAGACAGCCGCATTGTGAGGGATAACGTTCTCTTTGAACTCGGTCTCTTCTTGGGACAACTTGGCAGAAAGCGTTGCTTCATCCTTGTTCCGGAGGGCGAAACGGACCTCAGGATGGCGACCGATCTTGCCGGCATTATCCCCGGCACGTACGAGACAGGCCGCCGCGACGGCAGTTGGCAATCTGCAACCGGGCCAGCCTGCAACTCGATTCGAGAAGCGATCATAAGAGTTGGCCCTCGATCGGGTGATGCTGAAGCACCCGGTGGCGCACCCAAGCAGGAGGAGAATACGGAGAAGGCGCAGATAAAAGCGGAAGCCGAGGAGCAAGCTGCTAGTTCCGACACAGCTGCCACCTGGGCCTGGCTTGATGCCTACTTCGCTGGCAACTACCAGCTAGCACTCAGTCTTATTCAGGAGCGGATCTCAACCTCAAGCGGAGATGTAGATCCGATCTACCTTCAGAACTGGGTCGGCCGGATCAAGTATGAGATCGATCCCCGCGAGGGCGCTTCTCACTTCGAACAG
>JBGPOI010000642.1:0-2891 GCA_041487975.1 Binatia bacterium
GCCTTGCTCACGATGGCTTTGATCGTGCCTGCGGTAAACAGACCAGTCAGAGCTGTCGCCATCTCTGGAACCGCTGGGCCAGCATTCACCAGGCTCATGCCGTAGATGACGGCGTCTTTCATTAATGCACCGAAGACGCCAAACGTCGCGTCCGGGGACTTCCCCGTGCCCGTGCCGATAAGCACGATACGACCGTCGCGGGCCAAGGCGGCAAAGTCTTTGGCGAGATTGTCCGCAGCCACGTTCTCGATGATGATATTGACGCCTTTCCCGTCGGTGAATTTTTGCGTCTCTGTTACGAAATCCTGCGCTTTATAATTGACAGCGACGTCCGCCCCCAGGGCGCGCGTGCGTTCTGCCTTTTCCAATGAGCCCACAGTGGTAATGACGCGGGCGCCAGCCACTTTCGCGAGTTGGATTGCCGCTACACCTACGCCGCCGCCACCGGCGGAAACCAGCACCGTCTCCCCAGCCCTCAGCGTCGCCTTGTGATGCAGGGCACGGTAGGCGGTATAGAATGGAATGGGAATGGCCGCTCCTTCGGCAAACGACAGGTTAGCGGGTAGGGGAATGGCTTCACTGGCCGCCAAGCATGTCTTCTCTGCATACCCTCCTACCAATGCGCGGCCGAACACGCGATCGCCCTTTTTGACGTGGGTAACGCCTGCACCGACAGCCTCCACCTCTCCGCACACATCGGTCCCTGGAATATAGGGCAACGTGAGCGGCTGGAGGCGTCCAGACAGCCGAACGAGATCAGCGGGATTAATCCCCGCAGCCCGCACCCGGATCTGTACCTGTCCCGCCTGTACTTGGGGATCGGGAGCGTCTTCAAACCGCAACTGCTCGGGACCGCCCAATTGGTGTGCACGCATCGCTTTCATGAGGTCTCTCCTATGCTTCTGGAGGGGCAAAGATCGTGACGGCAAACAATGGATCACTCCCTGTGCGTAGCGTATGCAGCGCTCCGGCCGGGATCATCAATAGATCGCCCGCTTTGATCTCTTGCTCCTTGCCCGACACTCGGGCTGTCGCCTTCCCATCAATGACATAGATGATCTGGTCCCCCTTATGGCTGTTCTCCCGGTCAGTGCTGAAGCCGGCGGGAATGGTGAACACCACGGTCTGACTCTGTGGGGTTTTCTGGAGCATCTGTGAGGACACCTTCGAGGCGTCTCCCCGGTGTGCCAAGACGTTCGCGACATCTAGACCGCCGTTGGCCTCTCCCAGTTCCTTGATCTGCGCGGCAAAGAGATCATCCGAGATCAGTCCTTTGCGGTACGCCTTGAGCAGTTGTTGCACCTCAAAATCTTTGGTCGCCATATGTGGGTTTCTCCTGTTTATGGTGTTTACTGTCATCGAACTCCGCCATACTCCTACATGGAGCCAAAAGTCAAGGCTCTCGTTGAAGCGCCACGGGCATTTGTGCATGCTCGGCCCACGGAGAGTAGTAGCAAGTATCTGGCAGTGTGAGGTACGATCGGAGCAGAGGCAAAAATGGACATCACGCAACTCATCTGGATCAACACGATTGTCTTGGTCGTCATGGTAATGCTGGTGCTCGTTTTTCTCTTCGGTATCTCGCGTGAACTACGCAAGACAGCCGAAGCCGTAGGGCGTGTTGAAGACACGGCGCGTGACATTGCGAGGTTTCTGGCAGAGAAATTGGCCTAAATCATTCCGCCCTCCTCTGGCGTGCGGATTCCATTTGACAGCTTGTTCGTAACTTGCTTAGATCTCCCTCACTAAATTTTGCTTGGGAGTGAATCCGTCACCCCAAGCCTTGTACGTGGAGGTACATACCATGAGCGTAATCGTGCTGCTTGAAATCCAGGTCAAACCTGAGGCAGTAAACGAAGTGAAGGCGTTCCTGAAACACGTGTTGCCGGATACGCGAGCATACGCGGGGTGCCCGGGGATTGATATCTATGGCAACGCCGACGACGTCGGAAATCTGGTCTTTTACGAGCGCTGGGATTCACGCGCCCATTACCAAAAATACCTGGCGTGGCGCACCGAGACCGGGGTGCTGGATCAACTCGGCGCGAAGTTAGCGGCGCCGCCGAAGATTCGCTATTACGAACACGTGGATGTCTAACCGGAGGAGACAGTTATGAGAGTCGGCATGCAGTTAATCTTTCAGAATCACAAGGACTATACCGACCGGGAGATGTACAAGCAGGAAGTGCGCTTGATCATCGAAGCCGAAGGGATGGGCTACGACATTGCCTGGCCGGTGGAGCACCATTTCTTTGACTATTCAATGTGTCCCGACAACATGCAGTTGCTCAGTTATATCGCTGCTCGAACCGAGCGGATGGAACTCGCCACCGGCGCCATCATCGTGCCGTGGAACAATCCGATGCGCGTCGTCGAGAAAATGGTGCTCCTGGATCATCTCTCCGATGGGCGGGCGGTTCTCGGCCTGGGGCGTGGACTTTCGCGTCGCGAATACCGCGGCTTTGGCGCCGACATGGCGGAAGCGCGAGAGCGTTTCAACGAAGCGGCGGCCATCATCATCCAAGGGCTGGAAACCGGTATCGTGGAAGCCAATACAAAGTATTACCAACTCACCTTACGCGGGAATAGTGCAAAAGGGGGAAGTTGTCCAGTATGAAACAAAACGCGCTACTGGAGTTGTCTAGCGAGTACTTGCGGGCGGCGTGTGGCGCGACCACCGCCACCGGCCTGAGCCACCGGCGAGAGGGGAGCGTGAGCCACGACCAAGTGACCCGACACTGGGCCGGCAAGAAGAAAACGGCGGCGGACTTGTGGGGGACCGTGAAGCCGTGCGTACGCAAAGGGCAGTCCGCTGCCGGCGTGCTGAGTAGTGATGACCGCAGTGAGGAGAAACCCTATACGGACGAGAATGACCTTGTGGGTTGGCAGTA
>JBGPOI010000643.1:0-2890 GCA_041487975.1 Binatia bacterium
CCAACACGAAGCGCCCTACCATCGTGCAGGTAGCCACCTCCCTCTTCGCCGCGCGGGGCATCGATGGCGTCAGCATGCGCGATATCGCCCAGGCGGCCGGGGTACGGGAAGCGGCCATCTACCGTCATTTCGCTGGCAAGGCAGAGCTGGCCCGGGAAATCTTCCTGAGTTGGTACGGCTGGTACTGCACGGAACTCCAGCGGATCGTGAATGGCTCTGCCAGCACGTTGGATCAATTGCGGGAGATTGTTCGTCACGAGTTTTCAGCCGTAATGGACCATAGCAACGCCTTTGTCTACTTCTGCGAGAACGAAGCGCGGTTCGTGCATGATCTCCCCACGGGAGTCATAAGCGCGCGGCGGATTTTCACCGCGTTCATCAAAGCCGGGCAAGCCCATGGAGAATTGAGAATGGCAAGCCCCGAGCTGCTTGCGGATATGTTGAGCGGCGCGTTGTGCGCGGTGGCGCTTACCTGGCTTCGCGCCGGACGACGGAAAAAGCTTGATGCGCAACTTACGGAGGTAGTGGAAGGCTGCTGGCGCATGCTTGCAGCTTAACTGGACAAGGAGGCGAGGAGCAATGACGCCCGAGGAACACTTGATTCAACGCTATTTCGACGCGTTCAACCGTCACGACCTCGAAGGGGTGATGGCCTGCTTTCATGAACAGCCGCTCATCATCGATGCGACCGGCAAGCGATACGAGGGACGTGAAGAGGTCCGGCACCAGTATGAAACCGAGTTCGCGCTGTGTTCCGACGGCTGCTGCGACCTGCGTAGGTGCACGGGCAACAGCGGCCACGGAATGGCCGATTCGGCACGGTTTCATCGATCTGGTCGTGCGTGAGTTTCACGCGGGCCAGATGATGTTCCCGCCGGACGCATCCTAGCGCGTGGGTCATTAACGCGGGGCGCTCGGGACCGGTCGTGCAGCCAACGTGACCGAGGCTCACTGTGTGGGCGCGAAGATGTCGCAGGAGCCCATCGGGCTGACCGTTCCCGCTACCACTTTGCACGAGGCTTCCATTATTCCCATGCAGCCCGCGGCCTTGACGGGCTCGAAGAAACGGCAATTCATGCAATCGATCCCAAGCGGTATGCGTTTCCCCAGCATCTTCACTGTCTGCGTGCTGTGGTGTGGTGTGACGCTCGGGCAGGCAGACACGACGCGCACGTGGAAAACCGTCAGTGAACTGTCTGAGACCGAACGCGCTGACATCGACCTCCGCACTGATGCTCCGCGCGACCCGAAGATCCCCTATCTCCCAGCAGAGAAATACCCCTTCTCTCCCCCCTACACCGCCGAAGAGATGGGGTATCGGGCCATGGAGTTCCCGCACATGCCCCGCTGGTCCGTTGCTTTTGCTGATGGGTTTGGTTCGATTACTAGTAGTGGCTTTCTCCAACAAGCGAAGACCGCCGGCGGCACACTCTCTATCCATGCCGATGGGTTGGCGAGTTATCTCTATTCCACTCCTCCGGGAGGCGAGTATTTCCGCTGGCTGTTTCAGGACACGGCGCCGCCGGAGAACTACGGCAATCAGATTCTCATGGTCGGCTATCGCACGGATCAGACGTTTTCCACGCGGCTGGATTCCTTCTTTTATTCGCCCTCGCTGCGTCGGGTGCGCCGCATGCCCCAGCCGCGGCGCGATGACCGCTATCCCAACAGTGTCCAGACTATGGACGATATTACTGGCCGCGACGCCTGGGAGTTTTCCTGGTCCCTGCTGGGCACGGATGTGCTCTACAAGACCGTGCGTTTCCCCAACAACCGCTCGACTGTGACCTCTGCTGGAGCCAGCGGCACCTTCACCGAGTTGCCGGTCAAAGCCTTCAAGGTGCTGGGAGATGAATATCCCCATTACACAGCCGAAGGTGGGATCGAGTGTTATGTCGTGGAGGCCACAGCCCGAGAAGAGTGGCTACCCAATTACTCGACACCAAAGTTGATCTACTGGCTTGACCGCCACTTCTTCTACCCCCTGCGGATCGAGAGCTACGACCGGGAAGGGAAGTTGATGAAAATCGAAGTCAGGACCGCGCGCCTGGTCAGACCGGAACTGCAAGAGCGCGGGTACGCATCCTTTTTGACCGTGTATTGGGACCTCTCCCTCGATATGATGACCTACAGCTTTCACGATAACTTTGCGCTCAGAGAGTGGTCAGAGAAGGACCGCCAGGTGCTGTTTACACCAGACTTCATGCGCCGGGTGTGGTTTCTCGCCCCACTGAAATTCCTGGAGGAACTCCGTTCTCCAGAGGAGTTTTACTTGCGTCCACACCTCTACCGCGAGAAGTTTCCTCAGGACCGACGTATAGAAATCTCTGCTGAGCTAGAAGAGCGGGTTCGGGCACAGGAAACCGCTGGACATCTGGTGTTCGAGACCAAGGTGCAAGCGCGAGGGCAGTAACTATCTGATCCATTATCGTTCACCACGAAAGGAGACAGCATCATGTCAGAGCACCCGTATCCAAAAGGCGTCGTCAAGATTGGCATCGTGGCCTACGCGCCTAAGGTGGTCACCATCTGGGAAGGGATAAAAGAGTATTTACGCGGCCAGGGCTTCAACGCTGATTGGATCTTGTATTCCAACTATCCGGCCCTGGTCGAAGCACTGGTGGTTGGGCACGTTGATATCGCCTGGAACACTCCCCTCGCCTATCTCCAGGCGAAGGAAAAGCTCGGCGGGCAGTGTCAGGTGCTGGCGATGCGAGACACCGATGTGGGTTTTACCACGGTCTTTCTCACACAGACCGATTCGCCCATTCGCTCTTTTGCCGACCTCAAAGGCAAGCGGTTTGCTGTGGCTAGCCGCGACTCTTCCCACGCTGCGATCCTTCCCCTCTATTTCCTGCACCAGAACGGCATCCAGCCAGACAAAGATCTC
>JBGPOI010000644.1:0-2886 GCA_041487975.1 Binatia bacterium
GCTTTACCAGTGAGGTCTTTAGCCGCCTCCAGGCGAAGGCGAACCCTCACCTTCCGCTAAGGGAGTTCCCCTTTAGTCCAACCTGTAGACCGTGGCCGCGGTATCATGGACGATCTTACGGCGCTGCTCCTCAGGCAGATTGCCGAAGCGCTTGGCCACGATCTCCTGCGAGCGTGGAAACGTCGCCGCCGTATGCGGATAGTCCGACGACCACATGATGTTGTCGGGCCCGTAGCGATGGAGCGAATCCACAAACACTGGGTCGGCAATGAACGTCGCATATACCTGGCGCTTGATATACTCACTCGCCCGCAGCGGCAGCTTCAGTCCGCCCAGCGCCCCCAGCCGATGTTGCACCGTGTCGAGCCGATACATGAAGTAGGCCATCCACCCCACGTCATTCTCCGCCGAGACGATCTTAAGGCGCGGAAACTTCTCGAGCACGCCGCCGAACACCAGCACGGAAATCGAGCGCTCGATCTGATGGTGCAGGTTCGCCAGCGACAGCAGGAAGTTGCCGCTGGCTTGGCTCGCGCCCGTGCCGCCGCGAGCGGTCAAGATATGCAACGACAGCGGCAGGTTGAGGTCCTGCGCCGCCGCCCAGAACGGCTCGTAATCAGGATGGCTGTAGGGACGATCATCGGGCGGCTCCGCCCAAATCATCGCCCCACGCATCCCTTTCTTGGCGATGCGCTGCAGTTCCGTGACCGCCGAAGGGATGTCTTCGAGCGTGATGAGGCCCAGTGGAATGAGGCGCTTGGGGTCGTAACCGCAATACTCCGTGGCCCAGTCGTTGAACGCGCGGAAACAGGCGAAGCGCAATCCCGCGTCGTCCAGCCCGAACAGCGGCATCCCCATCGAGGTGTAGATCACCTCGGCCTGTACGCCGTCCCGGTCCTGATCGGCAATCCGGTAGGCAGGATCCCATACGCTCTTGGGCGCCTGGTCAAAGCCTTTCTTGCTGTGCTCGGGCAGGTCCTGTGAGGGTACGCCGGCGCCGAAGAAGCCGGCCACGGACATCGGCGTGATATTCTCGCACACGAACCACTCCCCCGCGCGACCGTTGAGGCCTTTGACCGTGCGCGGGGCGCGGTCGCGGAACTTCTGGTCCAGCCGCTCGGCCCACATCGTGGGCGGCTCGACGAAATGCGAATCCGCTGAAATCAGCTGGTATGCTGCCATGTCTCTATCCTCCTTTTTATCAGTAGAAATAGTTGAGTTCAGATCTGCTTTCAACGTACTATCACAGCCACGACTCCCGAGGCTAGCGTCGCCACGCGCAAGCGCTCATGGTACTCTCGTATCAGCTAAGCCACTTTGTTGACGACCATGCTGACCTGAGGCGCGTGAAAAGAGGGAAAGGGGCATATGCCATTTGTCAAGACGAACGGTGTTGACTTGTATTACGAAGTGCACGGGCAAGGGCCGGCGCTAGTCCTGGCTCATCCGGGCGGCGGCAATCATCTGAGCTGGTGGCAACAGGTCCCAGTGTTTGCTCGGACGTTTACCTGCATCACGTTCGATCACCGCGGGCATGGCTACACCCGCGATCTCCCCGACGACCCGGGCGCGGCGGCATACGCGGAGGATCTCGCCGGGCTCCTGGATCACCTGGGGGTCCGCAAGGCAGCGATTGTCGGCCAGTCGATGGGAGGCTGGACGGCGATCGGCTTCGCTGTGGCGTATCCTGAGCGGGTGAGTGCCCTCGTGCTGACGAACTCCACCGGGGGGATCAGAGACCCAGAGCTGGACCAGCACTTCGCGTCCATAAAATCGTGGCATCCCCGGCAGATTTGGGCGGGTGCCTACGCGACGGACTTTCCTCAACGCGCTCCCGCCCGCGCCTTTCTCTACCAGCAGATTACCGCCTGGAATATCCGCCGTCCGGTGAACCCGAGGGCGCAAATGGAACTCGTCCATCGCGTGGTGCCAATCGTTGAGGGACGGATTCCGATTTTGTTCCTGACCGGCGACGGAGACGTTCTGGTCCCGCCCCGGTTGGTGGAGCGAGTAGCACGCCTGATTCCCCATTCACTATTAGTGAGAGTTCCAGAAACGGGTCACTCGGTGTACTTCGAGAAACCGGACGAGTTTAACCGGATCGTGCTGGAATTTCTGCAGCCATAGGGCCTGGAGACCTTCTCTCACACCGCTTCGTAGGGTGCATTTCATCTCTCATTTGTATTGGTGCGCACGGCACGGCGACTCATGCCCGTTGGTGAATCTGCATTAGCAGGATGCTGAAAAAGGGATTCTCGTGCTTCGACGAGTTCACATTGATCACACAAAAAGTCTATCCCCGACTCCGCTTCGCTACCTCCGGCGCCGACGGTACTCTTGCACCCGCCGCCCGCTTGACCTTCCGCCCCCAATCGTGCTCTTAATGATCGTTCAGTCATATTCTTGAACCCCCCGACCTGTGGGAGAAATACAGCTCAGCGAGGTAAGGACGATGAATTATAACATTATCGACTCCGACGGGCACATTTGCGAACCTCCCGACCTGTGGGAGAAATACATCGACCCGAAGTTCCGCGCGGGATGTCCTAAGCTAGTCACGTTCGAGGACGGCGCCGAAATACTCCGTATCGAGGGCGACGTCGCGATCGACCTCGGACGTGGCAAGAAGCGCGTGAGTTTTGGCGGGGTCGGCGCGATCGGCGCACGCGAGGGCAAGGTATCGCCGTCGATTCCCTACGCCCAGGGGCGCAAGGGTGGCTTCGACCCGCACGCACGCATCCCCGATATGGATGCCGAAGGAATCGACGCGGCGGTCCTATATCCGAGTCTCGGGCTGTTCCTCGGTGGGGTCCAGGATCCCGCATTCGCGGCCGCGACGTGCCGTGCCTACAACCGCTGGCTCGCAGACTATTGCAAGCCGTACCC
>JBGPOI010000645.1:0-2880 GCA_041487975.1 Binatia bacterium
GGAATGGCTCGCAACGCCGACCACACTTGCTGCTGGAAGGCAGTCCCACCGGTGTTGACCGGAATACTATTTATGCAGCTGAGGTCGCCCGCCAGATAGGCGCGCATCCGGCTGCTGAAGCCGAGTGGGTCAGTTGCCTCCCGCAAACGGACCCGCCCGTAGCGGGCGTGCAGCAACTTCATCATTCGCTGCTCATAGCCGGCGTAGTCAAGGGCGCACAGACTCCCATCGTCCGAGACAATGAGAATAGTCCCGATCGCTGAAGTGATTCTGTCGATGAGGAGTTCCGTCATGCACGACCTCGAGGTTGGGCGCTAGAGATAACGTTGCGCCCGCTACTCCTTACTGACACCGTAGGGCGGCTTTTGTGAAATCGCCAAGGAACATTGCTACGGGTGCGGGCTCACGATGCCAACTAAGGGGATACCCTCGGCTGTGACTTTGACGCTCCAGGAGTTGTAGATAAATTCCCAGCGCGCGCCCACGATTGCGCGCTTGTGCCAACGCTTGCTTCCATATGGTGTAGCGCTCCTTCAGACAACACGCACTGGAACGGTAACCCGCGGCAAAGGCCGTAGCCTCGTCGGCAAAAAACACCCTGTGCTTAACATAGTAACTCTTGGTAATCCATCGCAACGCGCTGGGACAACCGAGGCGCCCATAGCCTTTATTCCCTTCTGGGCGTAGAACAGTCGCAATCGCCACTCCCACACTGTGACGCAAGGGGAAACCCACCAGCAAGCGCTTCCTAAGAAAGGAGTCCCCATGATCGCCTATGCCCATCCTGAAGTGCTGGTCGATACCCAATGGCTGGCCGACCATCTGCATGACCCCACGGTTCGGATCGTGGAAGTAGATATCGCTTCCACCGCCTACGACGCCGGCCATATCCCCGGCGCGGTGTTCTGGAATGCCTACACTACCCTTCTGCAACCAGATCTGCGGATTACCGCTGACCCGGCCGCCGTCGCCACCTTGTTGGCGCGCTCCGGTATCGCCAACGATACGACAGTCATTGTCTCTAGTGGGCACCCAGCCATTGCCCCGTGGGTCTTCTGGTATCTCAAACTCTTCGGCCATCCTGAGGTACGGGTTCTGAATGGCGGCCACAAGAAATGGAGCCTGGAAGGACGGCCTCTCACGACCGCGCAGCCGGCCAGCACGCCGACTCACTATACGGCGTCGCCGCCTGACCCCAGCCTACGAGCATTTCGTGATACGGTGCAGGCCGCGATTGGCACGCCGCAGCGCGTCTTGGTCGATGTCCGTACGCCGCAAGAATATCACGGCGAAAGGTTCATGCTGGAGCCACCCAAAGGGACGGAGCGCGCGGGCCACATCCCTGGAGCGACCCATATTTATTACGAGGAGACCGTAAAAAAGGATGGTGCCTTCAAATCCTGCGACGAGTTGCAGGCCTTGTACCAAGATAAGGGCGTCACGCCGGAGAAGGAAGCCATTACCTACTGCGCCATTGGAGTCCGTTCAGCCCATACGTGGTTTGTGCTCAAATATTTGCTGGGCTACCCCTACGTGCGCAGCTACGACGGGTCGTGGAATGAGTGGGGAAATCTCCCCGACACTCCCATTGAGAAGCAGTGAGGCGAACCCGCAGCTTTACTCCGCGCCCTTCGGCATGCGCACCGCTTGTCCACAGGGCAGCAAAATGACCGAAGGTCGCCGGAAACGGCGCGAAGCTACAGTTTTCCTAATGAGCTGTGGCGGGTGAGTGCCGAAACGTTAGCCCGCAGAGCACATCTGTGTGATAATACCCTGCGCCGACTTACTGACGCCGCTCTAAAAAATTCTCGAAGGGAGGAAGCAGGATGAAACTGTCACAACCGCGTATTACGCCGCTGAGCGAGGCAGAGTGGACCGATGAGCAACGTAAAGTACTCGAACCCGTCCATAAGGAGGGGCGGGTCTACAATGTGCTGGGCACCCTGGCCCGGCATTGGGAAGCCTGGAAAAAGTTCGGGGTTTGGGGCTATCACGTGATGGGCACGACGTCGACCTTGCCGCCCCGGGAGCGGGAAATCCTGATTTTGCGCATCGGCTGGCTCTGTCAAGCGGAATATGAGTGGGGGCAGCATGTGATCTACGGCAAGAAGGCCGGCCTCACCGATGCCGAGATCGCGCGGATCAAAGAAGGCCCAGACGCCGCGGGCTGGGCTCCGTTCGACGCCACCCTGCTCCGTGCAGCCGACGAGTTGCACGCGGACGCCTGTATTAGCGATGCGACTTGGGCAGCCTTGAGTGCACAGTACAGCACCACACAGCTCATGGATGTAGTGTTCGCGGTGGGCCAGTACAATCTTGTGTCGATGGCGCTGAACACCTTCGGCGTGCAATTGGACAAGGGAGTCAAGGGCTTCTGAGAGAATCACGCAATCGAGGACAAGAGTCCGAGGGTGGCGGGCAAAAGCCAAACGCTGCCTGCCACCTAACGTAACCTGCTCAACCGTTGCGAACTGCGCAGCAGGACGCAACGGGTTGCAGCGCAGAGTTAGGCGGCCTCCCTCTGCGCCGCACTGCTCTCCCCCGCCTGCGCAAGAGGGTACTGCTGCATCTTCTGCTCTGCAAGGTTTTTATCTTCTTCCCTCATCAACGTTATTCCACTAATTCAAGAACGTCCCCTATTCTCAGCTGAATAGTAATCTCCCACTGCTGGCTTGTCCAAATGATTAGGTGCCACTGCTGGCTCGTCCAGCAGTGTTGCTGCTCTCTTTCTCCCACAGAGCTTAACGATTGTGTGCCACCGCTCACGGCTCCAGCCCCACCTTCTTCAGCAGCGCGGTGAAGCGCGGGTCGGACCGCAACGGGTCGAGCTCCGGGTCGACCTTCCACCACCCGACGAAATACGAGTGCTGCGCCTCGGCC
>JBGPOI010000646.1:0-2876 GCA_041487975.1 Binatia bacterium
CCTGGCGGTCGATCTCGCACCGATCCGAGTGAATACCATACAGCCAGGTTTTGTGGACACCCCGTTACTGGATGAGGTGCTCGGCGCCCAGCGTGCTGAAATCCTTGCTGCGGTCGCCACCCGCCTGCCTGTCCGGCGCATTGGGCGACCCGAAGAAATTGCGGACGCGGTGCTCTTCTTGATGAAGAATGGCTATGTCACCGGCATTACGTTGACGATCGACGGGGGTGGCTTGCTCGTCTGAGTTAACGAGCAGAGGTGTACTATGGCGAAGGATGTCACCGTTTGCTTGTCGTATGATTTCGATGCTATGTCGGTGTGGATCGCCAATTTCCGCACCGAATCGCCCAATGCGCTGTCCCGCGGCGAGTTCGGCCAGGTCGGCGCTCAACGGCTTCTCGACCTCCTGGCGGACTACGACATCAAATCGACCTGGTTCGTGCCCGGCCACACGATCGAGGCGTTTCCGGTGGAATGCCAGCGCCTGGTCGAGGAAGGTCATGAGGTGGGGCACCATGGCTATTGTCACGAGAACCCCGCGCGCCTGGAACTCGAAAAAGAGCAGGCGATCCTGGAACGGGGTACTGCTCTCATCAAGGACCTGACAGGCCGCACTCCTCGTGGGTACCGATCTCCCGCAGGAAGTTTCAGCCCGAACACGCTCAAGCTCCTGCTCGACCATGGGTCTCTCTATGACAGCAGCCTGCTGGGCAATGACTTTACCCCTTATTACTGCCGCGACGGCATCAAGGCGGCAATCGATGCGCCCTACGACTTCGGCAAAGCCGTCGATCTGGTAGAAATGCCCTTTTCCTGGAACCTGGATGACTTTCCCTTTTTTGAGTATACGTCCAGCCGCCGCGGCATTAGTCAGGGACTGGCGGACCCCGCTCGGGTGTACGACGTCTGGGCCGGCGACTTCGAGTATCTCTACACCAAACTGGGCACGGGCGTGTTCATTCTCACCATGCACCCGCAAGTGATCGGCCGCGGGCATCGCATGTTAATGCTCGAACGCTTTATCAAGGACTTGCAGAGCTACGCTGGGGTGACGTTCAGCACCATGGGTGACTTCGTGCAGAGTTGGAAGGCCGCACATCCTTTCGCCGAGGCCGCTCCTCACCTGTCCAAGAGCAGGAGACAAGAGACATGATCCTTACTCTGCCCCTCGACAACCCAATGGATCTCATAAATCTGCCTGTGATAGAGTTCGTGTAGCACGATGCGGCCGGGTAGCACATTGTTGACAAGATCCCAGATTCCGCTCCGCTTCATCTGGGCTACTCCGCTCACGAGCCCGTAATGCGAAAGTGATAAGTCAAGACCTGACCCTACCTTCCAGCTGCTAGCGATCTCCGAGAGGCACGCTCGGTTCTTCACGGGAGCCTATGAGCGTCGAGTAGTGCCCGGGGTAGGGCACAACTTGCCACAGGAAGCGCCGCAGCAGTTTTCGGCAGCAGTGCTCTCCCTCATCTAAACGTGAAGAAGAATGGCGAAGAGCCTAACATCACAGTGGAGCAGACGCGCAAGGCGCGCCGCTCACCTCCGCGTTAGGCGGCGGCTCCGTAAGCTGTCAGGCTGGAGACTGCTTTACCACGACCGCCTGCTTTGCTCATTGAGGCCCGGATGCGATTCGTTCCAAATACTGGCGGGCAGTAATTATCACCTGAGAGCAGCTTGGTGGCCCGTCCGCTGAGCTGATCGTCAGGCGAAAGAACACATGCCATGGAAATCAAAGATGTAATCGGAATCGTGATAAGTTCGGTCGCGCTAACGGTATCCCTCATTTCCTTCTTCGTTACCTTTCGAGAAAAACGCAGGGCAAAGCAGGATGCGCTGGTCAAAGCTCTGCAAGGGGAGAAGGAGTCCCTCGCTTATGTCGCGTTCCAATTGGCAAGAGGAGCAATCACGGTTGATCCGGTGTTCCGAGATGAGCTATTGGCGTCCCTTTGCTTGGCAGCAATGTTCGAATCATCGGATCGCTGTCGTGCGCTAGTTTACGAGGCGATTAGAGAGTGCTCACGGACCTATGCTTCGACTATTACCCAGCACCTTGATAGAATTGAAGCAATTTTTGGCCAGTACCCTCAACCAGAGAAAATTGGGTATGTAAAGGAACGGCTGACTGTGCTTCGCAATTTGATAAAAACAGCAATACAGCGCTAAAGCTGTCCGAGATCATGCCTAACGCTGGGCGTCAGTTTGCTCAACAGACTGAGAGACAAATGGGTTGCAGATTGGTGCCTTTAGGGGTACGGTTAGCGATACGTTTAATAGTGCTCTAGAGGTTTCCAATGGCAAAGCTTCCCAACATTCTCCCGGTGACAGACTTACGCCAAGACGCTGCCGCTGTGCTCAAGCGGGTGTGCCGCTCGAAGGAGCCTTTAGTGATTACTCAGCGTGGCCGCGCTGTAGCGGTCCTTCTCAGTGCAGAGGTCTATCAGCAAGCAGAACACGAACGGCAATTGCTCAGGCTCCTAGCTCGCGGGGAGAAAGAGATTGCTGAAGGGAAAGGTTATGACTTGGAGACGGTGCTAGCCGAGGCTGACGCTCTGCTCGGAGCTAAAGAGCAGTGATAGTTCGCTTCACGCCCTCTGCACGAGCACAGTTCTTGGCCGCTTTGGCATACATCCGCCAAGAGAACACAACGGCTGCGCGCCAGTTTCGTCAGCGGGCAGAACGAGTCTTGCGCCGGCTCCAACGATTCCCCAACTCCGGTCGCGTCATTCCTGAGTTTCCTGAGCTACCCTATCGTGAGGTGATCGTTGCACCCTACCGCTTCTTCTATCGGCGTGAAGCCGAGACTGTCTGGGTTGTTGGTGTTTGGCATGGAGCGCAACTGCCGGACGAACCACCGGAGTGAGGCTGCGCCTAAC
>JBGPOI010000647.1:0-2848 GCA_041487975.1 Binatia bacterium
GGGAGTTTCTGATACGAGAAGAGTAGTAAAGGAGGGGAAACCATGGCTGACGAACTTGCCCGTCTTGATGCGACGAGCCAAGCCGAACTAGTGCGCCGAAGGGAGGTAACACCCCGGGAACTCGTCGATGCTGCCATCGCACGCATCGAGAAGCTTAATCCAACGCTGAATGCGGTGATTACTCCACTCTTCGACAAGGCCCGCGCTCAAGCCAGTTCGCCTACATTACCTGACGGTCCGTTCTGTGGTGTTCCGTTCCTGCTTAAGGATCTTGGTTGCCACTCGTCTGGTGATCCCTATCACGAAGGGATGCGTTTCCTTCGCGACGTGGGGTGGGTTGAGAAAGACGACACGTATATGGCTGGGAAACTTCGTGCTGCTGGGTTCGTCTTTCTCGGTAAAACCAATACCCCAGAACTTGGAAGCCTCCCGACGACAGAACCACAAGCTTACGGGCCCACTCGGAACCCGTGGGATATCACCCGCTCTACGGGTGGATCGAGCGGAGGATCAGCCGCAGCCGTGGCTTCAGGCATGGTCCCAGTTGCCCATGCCAACGACGGTGGCGGTTCCATTCGCATCCCGGCTAGCGAATGCGGACTCGTCGGTCTCAAACCTTCGCGTGGCCGTCTCTCATGGGGACCGGAATATGGAGAACTGTGGCAAGGACTGGCAGTGGAACATGTGGTGAGTCGGTCTGTCCGCGACACCGCGGCCATTCTTGATGTCGTAGCTGGTCCGATGCCTGGCGATCCTTATTTTGCTCCTCTCCCGGTTCGACCGTTTCGTGAGGAAGTAGGGGCTGATCCTGGTCGTCTGCGTATCGGTGTGATGACCCGAGCGCCTGGCGGGACGACGCCAGTCCATCCTGATTGTGTTGCTGCGACGACAGAGACCGCGCGGCTGTTAGAATCACTCGGTCACTCTGTCGAGGAGTCGTACCCTCAGGCGCTGGACGCGGCGAAGGAACGAGGCAGACACATGTTGACTCTAGTTGCCAGTTGGGTTGCCACCGGCTTGGCGCACTGGAGCGAGAAAGTTGGGAAGCCTATTGGCCGTGATGACGTTGAGGTCCACAACTGGACGTTCGCAGAGATTGGTCGTTCCCGTACTGCTGTACGGTATATCGCGGCGATCGGATGGCTGCAGGCGGATACCCGGCGGATCGCGCAATGGTGGGAAGATGGGTTTGACCTGCTGCTGACGCCGACCATTGCTGAGCCTCCGCCACTGCTTGGACAATTTGTGGCGACGCCAGACAACCCGTTGGCCGCGGCGCGACGCGCGGAACAGATTATTGCTTTCACCCCTGCGTTCAACATCACCGGCCAACCAGCGATTTCGCTGCCGTTGTATTGGAATGCTGATGGGTTGCCCATTGGCGTGCATTTGGTTGCGGCTTACGGACGAGAAGACCTGCTCATTCGCGTTGCGGCCCAGCTTGAACAGGCTCGCCCCTGGGCGAACCGTTTTCCACCAGTCTATGCATAAACAGGAAGAGGAGGTATCCATGCCGCTCAGCTCAGCTACTGTTGGTACTGTAGGAGAACCACTCGTTCACGAAATCGATGAACGCTGGATGATGGCCTATGCCGCAGGGCTTGGGGATACCTTGCCCTGTTACCTCGACACGCGACGCCGTGAAGGGATTGTTGCTCACCCGCTCTTTCCCGTGTGCTTCGAGTGGCCAGCAATCTTAGCGATGCGTGGGCATGCTGTGAATTCGTTGCTCACAGCGGATGAGGGCCTGCGCGCTGTGCATGCGACGCATGACTTGGTAATGCATCGTCCCGTGCGCCCAGGAGACCGACTCACTACTCGTACGAGGATTGTCGGGGTTGAGCGTCGCAGACCAGGTGCATATCAGGTGACGCGCCTGGAAACGGTTGATGCTGCTGGAGCCCCTGTTTGTACGACATGGCAGGGAGGGTTGTACCGGGGCGTTGACGTTGCAGGTCCCGATCGGCCGGCGACGGATGCTCCTCCGCCACCGAGCCTTCTGGGAGCGAATGTTCAGGTGCATGCTGAGGTTTCGGTTCCTATCTCGGCGTTAGCCGCTCACGTCTACACCGAGTGTGCGCGCATCTGGAACCCGGTCCACACGGATACCGCCGTGGCGGCGCGGGCCGGACTGCCGGGGCTCATTCTCCACGGCACCGCTACCCTGGCACTCGCCGTCTCACAGGTTCTGCGGATCGAGGCGAACAACGATCCGCAACGGGTGCGACGGATCGCGGGGCGTTTCAGCGCCATGGTGCTCATGCCGTCGGAGATCACCGTGCGTGTACTCTCCCGCGAGGCAACCCCGGAGGGAGATGTTGTGCGTTTCGAGGTGTGCACCGCCGAAGGAGGGCCTGCCGTGCGCGACGGGTTGGTCGCCCTCCGCCCGTAGATCTCAAGTCATCACTACAAACAAGGAGGGAAAGATGCTCAAAGGCATTTTTCACATCAACATCAATGTCACTAACTTCGAGCGCTCGCTGGAGTTCTACAAACTGCTCGGCTTCAAGGTCGTCCGCGACCTCGGGGAAGGGGGCAACAAGTATTTTGAGCGCGGGCTGAAGATCCCTCACCCCATTGGCAAGGCGGCGCTGCTGATGCTCGGCGATGATAAGCACGCAACGCGGATTGACCTGATCGAGTGGAAAAGCCCACCGACCGAAGGCAAACCCTATCCGCACCTGTATCATGCTGGCATCTGCCGCGTCGCTTTGTGGACCGATAATCTTCAGGAAGTTTGCGACACGGTCAAAGCGGCAAAGATGGTGGGGGTGGAGTTCTTCTCCGAGCCGCAGGTGATGAAAAACCCCGATGGCAGCAACTCGTCGTTTGTCTGTTTCACCGACCC
>JBGPOI010000648.1:0-2829 GCA_041487975.1 Binatia bacterium
CAACGATCGCAGTAGAATTTGACCATGTCGCAGTCCTCGGAAAAGCGAATCGGCGAAACGGAGAACCGGCGAAACGGAGAGGGAAGAGCCAGTCCCCGATTCCCCGGTTCCCCCCTTCTTGCTTCAGCTCACCTGGGCAGTAGACCCAAGCAGGTTGCCACCTAAGGTCGGGTGGCCGATGCGCTTGTCGCCGACCACGTTGACGATTGAGGTCTTGCCGGACTTCAACGCCCGTTCCAGAGCGGGGATAATCTCGTCGGGCTTCTCTGCATGTTCGCCATGTACCCCCATCGGTTCGAACACCTTGTCATAACGAATGCCGGGGATCATATCGAAGGGATCGGTGCGGCCTTTGAGCAGAGGCATCGACTCGAAGCTCGGTCCCCAGGAACTGTTGTTCCATAGCAGCGTCACGATCGGTAGTTTGTATTTCGCCGCGGTTTCCATGTCCATACCGCCAATGCCCAGACCGCCGTCGCCGGAAACGACGATGACCTGTTTGCCCGGCCGGCCAAGCTGCACGCCGATGCCCATGCCTACGCCGTGCCCCACTGGCGCCAACGGACCGGCATCAACTACCTGTCCGGGGAAGTGGGCGGTGAACCACTGGCTGGTGTAACCGCTCAGCGTGAAGCTGTCGATGATGAGCGTGGCGTCCTTGTCGATTACCGAGATCAAATCTTTGGTCAAGCGGTCAGGATGGATCGGCACGTCGTTAGCGTGCTTCTTCGCGCGGTCGCTAATCAACTGCTCGTAGTTGGCACGCACTTCAGTTACCTGCTTGAGCCAGGGGCTCTCACGTTTGGCGCTGAAGTCCAGCTTCATTTCCTTGATCTTGTCGATCATCTGACGCAGCACCAGCTTGGGGTCGCCGACGATGCCGACGGAGGCCGGCACGTGCCAGCCCACCCGCTGCGCGCTGGCATCGACCTGGATGTACGTCGCTTTATCGCTCCAGGTAGGAGGTTCGCCGAACTTCTCCCCGCTCCAGAACTTGAAGCCGATCGCCATCACCACATCGGCACCACCAGTGAAGGGCTTTTTCCACGCGCCGCGGATCGACAGGGCATGCGCTTCATCCACCGCCCCTTGGCCGGCACGGCGACAATAGACTGGCGTGCCGGTCAATTCGGCCAGTTCTTTCAGCTCAGGACCAGCGCTCGACCAGAAGATGCCATCGCCACCGGCAATGATCGGCTTCTGCGCCTTGTAGATGAGTTCCACGGCCCGCTCAATCTGACGTGGGTCACCCTGAGAACGCAGCTCATCGAGACCATAGACTTTCGCGCCGCGCCGCTGCTTCTTTTCGTCATCGGTGTGGTAGAGGATATTTTGTGGGATTTCCAACAAGGACACTCCTTGCGGCGGATTCAGAGCTTCGCGGAACGCTTGGCGTAGGTCGACTTCGATCGTAGACCAATCAAGCACGCGCTTAGCGAACTTGGAGAAGGTACGGACTACGTCCGAGCCGTAGGCTTCCTGGAAGGAGCCGATATAGTCCTCAGTCGTGGGATGCTGGCCGGCAAGGCAAACCACCGCGCTATTGGTCAGGCCAGCCACGCACAGACCAGTCACCGCATTGGTGAGGCCGCAGCCGGCAGTGACGCAACACACACCGGGAGTACCCGTGACCCGGGCATAGCCGTCCGCCGCATACGCAGTAGCCTGCTCGTGGCGCATGTGGATGAGTTTTATGTCATTGTCCCTCAAGTTGGCGAGAATCGGAAATGTGTGCCCGCCATTGACTGCGAACATGTACTTTATTTTCTGCTCTTTGAGAATGCGGCCGATCAGCACGCCGCCATCAACAGTTGCCATCAGCGAATTCCTCCTTTCAGGTTGTCGGCGAGGCATCTTCCCATATTTTCTTGGCTTGCGCCAGGGGAAGAGAAATGAAAAAGGGGAGGCTCTACATGAGCCTCCCCTGGTTCTGCAAGGGCGGGTGTGAAACCCGCCCTTGTGTCGTTCGGTCTGTAGAATGGGGCATCGCCCCGCTCCACCTCTTTTTTATCCGATAATGCCTTCTTCAGCGGCGCGTAAGAAGAACTTGGGTTTCCAGAGTACGAGCAAAGCCGGCACGAAAGTGCAGGAGCCGAAGAAACTGATCCCCATCCACAAAGCCAGGAGCAGACCCATCTCTGAGCAGAAGCGGATGTTCGAGAATGCCCACAGCATCGTCGCCGTCACCAGGGTGATGGCAGTAAAAGTGACTGCCTTACCGGAGGTGGCGAGCCCTAGCCGCACTGCTTCCGTCACGTCTCCTCTGAACTCTTCCACTGCCCGGCTGACGATGTATAGCGCGTAATCGATGCCAAACCCCACGCCCACCGTCACGATCGGCAACGATTGCAGGTTGATGCCGACGTTGCGGTAGCCCATGTAGGCGTTGACGACGCCGTTCGCCAGGAAGAGGCCGATCATCATCACCAGCGAGGCGACCGCCGAGCGGTAAGTGAACATCACGATGAGGAAGATCGTCCCGAACCCCAGCAAGTTCATCAGGATGTCATTCTTGAGGATCTCCTCATTGGCCGCGCCGGTGACGCCGATCAAGCCGCCCGCCAGACGGAAATCCGCCTTTTCCATGGGGTTCTCTTTGACGAAGGTGCGCGCTTCGTCGATGATGCGCGCGACGTTATCTCCCTGGTGATTCTTGCAGTAGAACGTCACGTGGGAGACCGTATAGCTGGGATCGAGGAACCGCGAGGTCTCGCCCGGGGGGGCGCCGGCGAAATAATAGAAGAACAGTGAACTGATCTTGGGAATGCTATCAGGAATGACACCCCAGCGCGGTTGCAGATCGTAGAAGGTCATGTTGATCGACTGGAC
>JBGPOI010000649.1:0-2793 GCA_041487975.1 Binatia bacterium
TAAGGTAGAGCCCTTTTCGCTACGTTCCCACAGGGAGAGGAGCGGGGTATGAGAAAGGCGTTTCTAAAGAAAATGAGCGACGCCCTCACCGCACAGAAGCAGCAGATCCTCAGGCAACTGGATGAGGAACTCAAAGAGGGTAAAGAAGGAGCCCCGGACGAGGGGATGGACACCTACGATCTCGCCAGCGAGGAGCGCGATCGGGAGATCAACCTCATCCTGAGCGACCGGGACCGCGATAAGCTCCAGGCCATCGAGGACGCACTCGAACGGATTAATGAAGCCTCCTACGGGATCTGCGAGATGTGCGAAGAGGAGATCGCGCCGGAGCGACTTGAGGCTCTGCCTTTCACACGCCTGTGCGTCACCTGTCAAAGCGAGATGGAGAAAGAGGCGAAACTGCATCGCCGCACCGACGAGGAGCGCACCCACCGGCGGGCCAGCCTCGTCGACCTGGACGACGAAAATCTCTAACCCGGAGAGGCGAAGCGGAGAACCTGCACGATCCGGCGGGCCCCGCCGCAAGGCAACGACAGGAAAACCCCGGCGATCATGGCCAGGACGATGGTCAGCACGGCTTTTACGCTGTCGAGCTCTTGGGCCCGTTGCAGACCGACAATCAACAAATACCCGATATACAAGGCAGCCAGGTAGCGTATCCCTGGCACCCACAGCAACACGACTGGCGCCCCGGCGTAAGCGCAGGCGCGGAAGGTCGCCCCAAAGTCACCCTGCCCATCAAAGAGCTTCCGGGCTATCAACTGCAGGAGCGCGGCATTGATAAACAGCCGCACAATCCCCCACAACAGCACAGTCAGCGCCAGCTTCACTCCACGCCCGCTCACGACGAATCCGATCCCGGCAAGCGTCAGGCTCGCGGCGGTAAACAACAACGGGTTCATTAATCCGCCGGTGAGGGGCATTGCCAGAAAGAACCCCTGCGGGTCGGTCATCACCTTTTTCCACACGTGACCGAAGCTGCAGATGAAGTCAGAGCGGTCGAATTCGGCCGCGTCCATAGGCTTCTCCTCCTTGCCTCTCGGGTGCGGGCATCATATGGGAAGAATAGAGAACATGTCTACTGAAGCCGTGCGTGCCCATCTGCGAAATCTCTTCCAGGCAGCGGTGGACGCAGTTGACCCGCGCCGACTCATGCGTCGCGTAGTCCAAGTCGAGCGCGCGCAGCTCCTTATCACCGAGGAGAGAGACAGGCCACAGATCAGGACCTTTCCGCTCGCTGGCCGGATCTTGGTGATCGGTGCGGGGAAAGGCGCCGGCCTCCTGGCTCAGGAATTGGAGTCCGTGCTGGACGAACGACTTGCCGGAGGGGTCGTCGTGATCCCGCGCGGGCAAACCGCCGAGCTGCATCGGGTCGCCGTGGTCCAAGGCGAACATCCTTTACCCGGACCGGGCAGTGTCGCCGGCGCGGCGCGGATCGCTTCGCTGCTTGCGCAGAAACTCCCTTCGGACGTGATTTGCTTTTGTCTGACTGGCGGAGCATCGAGTCTGCTGGTCAGTCCGGCCCCTGGTATCTCTCTCGACGATAAGCTCGCCGTAAACCGTTTGCTGCTTGCCTGCGGGGCCGATATCCACGCCGTCAATACCGTGCGCAAGCATCTCTCTCAGGTCAAAGGTGGAGGCCTGGCGCGCTGGGCATTCCCGGCGACCCTGGTCAGCTTCATTCTTTCTGACGTGGTCGGCGACGACTTGAGCACCATCGGCTCGGGCCCGACCGTGGCGGACCCAAGCACGTTCCACGCTGCCTGGGCGATATTGCAACGCTACGACCTGCTCGAAAAAGTTCCTCCTACGATCCTGGCTCATCTGCGGCAAGGGTGCGCAGGCGCAACGCCGGAGACGCCCAAGCCCGGCGATGCAGTTTTCGCTCACGTCCACAATTTTCTGATCGGCTCCAATCGGCTGGCCCTCAACGCTGCCGCCGCGGCCGCGCGACGCTGGGGATTCGCGACGCAGATTCTTGACGAACCTTTGTCCGGCGACACCACCGCGGCCGCGCGCGCCTTCGCGCACACCTTGCGTATCCTGCTCCATACCGGTCAGGTGCCGATGTGTGTGCTTGCCGGTGGGGAGACTACCGTGCATGTGACTGGTCAAGGCAAAGGCGGACGTAACCAGGAGTTTGCTTTGGTGGTGGCGCAGGAGATGCAGGGAGAAAGCAACTGGGCACTCTTGAGTGCCGGCACAGATGGCATAGATGGACCCACGGACGCAGCTGGCGCGTTTGTCGATAGCCGCAGCCTCGACCGAGCTGGGGAGCATGGACTCGATCCTCTCGCTGCGCTCAGGGAGAATGATACCTATCTATTTTTTGCCGCTCTTGGTGATCTCTTCATCCCGGGTCCGACCGGCACGAATGTCATGGACATCAAGATCGCGCTGCTGTTGCCTCCTACTGATGCTTCCTCTCCATAAATCTCCTTTTCTGGGAATACTACTGCCGCCAAGACGTTTATGCTAAGGATCTCAACATCATTACCAGCGTGATTGGGTGCACGGATTTACAGTCTCCTAGGAAGGGGCTTCCGGGAACAACCGATCGACAGAATTGTAGACAGTCTCAACCCGCTTCCTTCCTATGGGACTTGCTCTATTTCAACGTTGAGCGCATGAAGGTGTTCCGCTAACCTTCGCCGTAACCGTTCACGGGGTGGATAAGCCTTGGAAACCCGCGAAAAACGGGCGTTTGAACGCCTGCTGTATTGCTGAACGACAGGTTCTGAAGACCGAAATGCCTACTGCACTCAGAAGTGTTTCTGCGAAAACCTGATTTGA
>JBGPOI010000650.1:0-2786 GCA_041487975.1 Binatia bacterium
GAGTTCTCGGTCCACGGCTCTCGTCCATCAGCAAAGTGGGTGAACCAGCCCTGAAAAGCAAAAGCTTTGGGATCGGGCTGGGTGTGGAGGGTGAGGTCCTCATACTCGGTCGGATGACGGCCTTTGGGTTTAAAGTAAGTGAATTGACGGCTGCCTGAGAATGCCGATGTAGGCTCAGTTTTCACAAGGGACCTCCCTCTCTGACCTGTCCCCAGGTCTCTACCACCCTCCGTGCAACTCCGTCAAGGAGATGCGGAAAAGCGTGCCCAGGCAGAAAGAGGCTTTTCATTCCCCGACAAACTGTGGTAAATCTAATCATCTGACTGGCGACAGAGGGTATTGCTGGGCAGGTACATCTGCTCGGGTCGAACAACCATCAGAGAGTATGAAAGGAGGGACGGTCATGTCTCACAAAGGGTTCTCTCATATTGGCATGTCAACGCTGGACCTGGACAAAACCCGGGACTTCTATGAGAGCGTCTTGGGCTTCAAGCCGGTGCGCTGCGACATCATCAAGATGAAGGAAGGCGGGCGCATCCGCCATATTTTCTTCGACACCGGCCGCGATCAGTTGATTGCCTTTATGGAGGCGCGTGGAGTCCCAGGGATTCCGGCTGAGTACGATGCGGGCATCAATCGCGGGCTCGGAGTGCCGTCAGCGTTTTACCACTTTGCCTTCGAGGCGGGGACCGAGGCCAGCTTGGAGGAGAAACGCCAGGAACTCTTGGGCAAAGGAGTGGCAGTGTCGGAGGTCGTGGACCACGACTGGGCCAAGTCCATCTACTTCAAAGATCCCAACGGGCTGCAACTGGAGTACTGTTGCTACACCCGCGAGCTGGCTAGAGAAGAAGATGTCCGGATGCAGGATCGCTTCGAAGCATCTGTGCGAGCGTTGGGGCTAGACGAGTCCGTTGACATAGCCCCAGTCAGCGCGGCGAACGCCTAGCAACACACAGAAAACCTCTTGCGTTCACCCTTCCGTGTGTAGAGGAGAGACGCCCCGTTGGGAGGCGTCTCTCCTTTCCTATTTGCCGGTTTTTCCTTCCAGTAAGCGCTCCACCATGCCCTTGTACTGTGCGACTGCCGGTGAATGGTAAAAGCGCGCACGGGTAAAGAGCGGGTCGCCGGCGTAGAACCATTCATACTGAAGCTGGCGGCTGCCGAACTGCTCGCCGAGCATATCCCACGCCAATTTGAAAAGCTGCACGCGCGCGCGTGCACTCAGGTCTTTCCCCTGTAGATATTTCTCCAGATAGGGAGCAATCTCGGGATTGCTGAAATCCCGCTCTGTTGGCGTCAAGATCAAACCACTGCCGCTCAACTGGCGGATGATTTCTGCCGCGCGCCTCTGTGCTTGTGGAATGAAGACCCACAGCGTAGCGGCCAGAGCGCGGAGAGAGGTGCCTTCGCGGCTGCCTATTACTACATCCTGTGCCGCGGCACGGACTAGGCCGTTGGCCAGTTCGACATTGGCGACCAGCTCTCCAAGCTGCGCCTGGACATGCGGGGCTGCGGTGCGGCCGATGGCTTCGGCGACGTGGCAAGCAAGACCGGCCATGAAGCGCAGCTTCACCGTCCCGCGCACCGTGGCCTGCAGCAGCGCATAGCCGGGCGCACGCCCGAGAATGTAGTTCGAGGCCTCGATGTCACCGTTGATAAATACCCGTTCCCAGGGCACCAGCACCTCGTCAAATACCGCCAGAGCGTCTTCCTCGTCAAACCGTGAGGACAGTGGCCGATCGAAGGTGCTGCGGCCGCTGTCATAGGATTCGCGACAAATGAACTTCAGCCCTGGCGTATCCATGGGCACGGCAAAACATAAGGCGTAGGGTTCCTCGCCGCGCTTGCGCGGGTAGAACGGTCCCACCCATAACTCGTTGGAGAATGGCGCCAGAGTAGAGAGCATGCGTGCACCACGGACAATGATGCCGCGCTCGGTTTCACGCACGAAATGCAAAGCCGCTTCCGGATCGGCCTGCTCGGCCGGACCTTTGGAGCGATCGATCTGCGGGTCCACCAAAGTGTGCGTGAGACACCAATCGTGGTCTCGGCACTGCTCATAGTAGCGCAGCACGTTCTGGCCGAAACGCGATTCACGCTGACCAAGGAAGCTGTGTGCGGCCGCCGCGTCGGTGACCAGTGCGTTCATAAAGTCCGGCAGCCGGCCCATCAGGCCGAAGGTCGCCTCGGCGCGAAACTCTTCGGCTCGCCAGCGGCGTTCAACGTCCTCCACGGTCTCGGCCAGGAGAAACGAGAGGCTCACCGGCTCACCAGTTGTGGGAGACGGGTAGGTCAGCAGCGGCTGCTGGGTTGGGTTGTGTTGCAGGTCGTAGAGCCCGGCCATGGTGTCAATGATGCCGTGAAACGGCGGGTAGGTGGTGACGTCTTTGAGACGCTCGCCGTTCACATAAACGGTGCGACCATCTCGTAAACTCTCACGATATTCTTGTCCCGTACGAATGCCCATGGATATTCCTCATTCTGCTCGACAAAGTGGTACCAATTTAACAGAAAGGCAGTTCTTGCGCACCGGGTTCTCAGAGACTGCCGTATGGCAGATGAGGAGTTTGCAATTTGCGGAACTTTGCCGCATAAGCAGTGTGATGCTGTAGCCCGTTGAGGATTAAGGAGGCGCAACCACAGCCATGGATTTAGAATTGCTCCAGCGCCAGTTGCAGGATTTTGCCATCGCCCATTACGGGGCGGGCGCGATTGTCAGCCAAGTCGAGGTTATGCCTGGCCATGCCGGCCTGAGCTTCGGCTTTCGCGTCGATTACCAAGAAGCC
>JBGPOI010000651.1:0-2778 GCA_041487975.1 Binatia bacterium
CGGCTTTCTCGGTGATGTGGTGCTGACCACCCCATTAATTGCCGAGCTGCGCCGCCGGCTCGCGCCGACGTCTCTGACCGTGCTCACCACTCCCCAGGCCAGACCGCTCTTGGAGCAGCATCCGGCGGTGGATCGGGTGCTCGTCGATGCGAAGCGCACGGAAAGGTGTGGAATTCTCGGCCTCGTGCGCACCGCGCAACGGTTGCGGCGCGAACGCTTCACCCTAGTCGCAGCTCCACACAAGTCGCTGCGTACCGCCCTCCTCCTCGCCCTGGCCGGCATTCCGCAACGGATCGGGTTTCGCCAAAGCCCGGGCTGGTTTCTCTATCACCGCACGGCCGTCCGTGACACGCACCGGCATGAGGTCGAGCGGATCTTATGCCTCCTGCGGGCCTTCGGAGTAGAGCCGGAAGAATGTGAGCGAAGACCTCGGGTAGAGTATGGCGCAGCCGCGCGAGCGGGCGCAGAGGCGCTGCTGAGAGAAGCCGGAGTGGAAGAGACGGAGCCGGTGTTTATCGTCTGCCCTGGCTCCGTCTGGCCAACCAAACGTTGGACGGTCGAGGGCTATGCCGGTCTCGTCCGCTCCCTGGCGCGGGATTATGGCAAGGTGTTGATTTGTGGCGGACCTGACGACATCGTAGTGGCCCAGGCGGTGCACGCGCAGTCGGGAGAAGAGGGAATGAATCTTGCCGGCCGCGCCGATTTGCAAACGTTTATGGCGCTCATCGATCGTGCCCGCGTGGTCGTCAGCAACGACAGTGCGCCGATGCATCTGGCAGTGGCGCGGGACGTGCCCGTGGTGGCAATTTTCTGCGCCACCACCCCGAGTCTGGGCTATGGCCCCTACAGCGAACGCGCAGTGATCGTCGAGCAAAAAGACTTATTCTGCCGGCCGTGTAGTCGGCACGGCGGTTATTCCTGTCCCCGCGGCACGGCGGACTGCATGCGGTCGATTACTGTGAATGACGTACTGGCCGGAGTAGAGCGCCTTCTGGCTTCCCGAGCTGATATTCCGTTACACGCGCAGTGGTAATGCCTACCATCCACAATCTGCAATCCACGACGCGCACTCTCAGTGAGCTAACGATTCGCGAGCGCTTCCAGGAGTTAAACACCGCCTCGTCGCGCGACGCCGCGGCGCTGAGCGCGCAGGGGAAACGCGCCGGCCTCTGGGGGCTCCTGTTCACCCCTCTCTTCGCCTTCCTGCGCGTCTACCTGCGGCGCGGGGAATGGCGACACGGCATTGCCGGCTTGGTCGCATCACTTTTCGCCGCGTATGAAGTTTTCGTCAGTTGCGCGAAGTTGTGGGAACAGCAGCACAGCAAACCAGTCCTCCCACCCCCTCAGCCATGACGGCATGTACTGTCCCGGCTGGGTTCGTCGAACGGCGCTCTCCGCAACGAACCTGGTGGGTCAAAACAGGCTGGGAAGAGGCCATCCCCGCGCACCTGGGATTCTCCCCAGTCACCGTCCACAATCCGCAACCCGCGACCAACCTCAGTGGCGGACGCGGAGGGATACAGCGGGTGGTGCTGAGCGAGCGGGGAACCGCTATCGTTCGACCTTACCGCCGCGGCGGGGCGGTGCGTCACTTCGTGCGCGATCTCTACTGGGGCCGGCCACCCCGGCCTTTGCTCGAACTCATCGGCACGGAAACAGCTCGTCAGCGCGGCGTGCCAACGGTTGAAGTGCTAGGGGCGGGGGTGGAATGGTGCACCTGTGGTTCGTACCGTGGCGCGTTCGTCACCCGCGAAGCCGAAGGGTTCGTCAACCTGTGGGAGTGGCTGCGCAGCAAACCCACCGGCGCAGGGCGCGAGGCGGTCATGACGGTGGTCGCTCAGACCATCGCGTGCATGCATGAGGCGGGGATCGCCCACGCGGACCTGAACTTAACGAACATCCTCGTCCGTATCGTCACAGACTCACCAGCAGTGTTACTGATCGACTTTGACAAAGCTCGGGTGTTCCCCAGCCCGCTTCTACCCCGCCAACGCCAACGTAACCTCCAGCGTTTGCAGCGTTCACTCAACAAGCTCGATCCTGGAGGGTGGCTGTCCTCTCCGCTGGACGTGCGGATCTTTTGTCGGGCATACCAGCAGCACTCATCATCCTGATTTTCCTTGACAATAAAATCCCAGAGAGCTAGGAGCCAGGGAAAGCAACTCCGGGAACTTTGCCAATAACCGACCAGAACGAGCCAAAGGAGGACTCCGCGTGCGTTCTGAAGGTGTTCCTCTGTCACAGCTGGCTACCTTTCGGCTGGCGCGCTTCCGCCTGCGGCTGAAGGCAAAAGAGACGCTCCATTTGCCCCCCTACAAAGGCTCTGCCTTGCGCGGCGGCTTTGGCCAGGTGTTCCGTCGCATTGCCTGCCTAGGCGCCGACCGTGGCTTTGGCGAGTGTTTGCTCGGCGAACGCTGCCCGTACCACTACATCTTCGAGACCTCGCCTCCGACCGGCAGTGCGGTGCTGGATAAAGTGCCGACAGCCCCCCAGCCTTTCGTGCTGGAGCCACCTTTAGAGACGAAACGGGTCTACGAGCCAGGAGAAGAGCTAGTCTTCCATCTTATCCTCATTGGCAAAGCGCTCGATTACCTCCCCTACTTCATTTACGCATTCGACGAACTGGGCCGTGTCGGCCTGGGCAGAGGAAAAGGCAAGTATACGCTGGAGGCGGTTGCCTGGTTGGACGAGGCTGGCGCCACTGTTCCTATATACGACGGTAGCAGGAAGGTACTAACCGACTCTTTCCATGCTCTGTCTCTGTCTCAACTCCCTGTC
>JBGPOI010000652.1:0-2775 GCA_041487975.1 Binatia bacterium
AGCCCCGACTCCACCACCATCTTGGTCAACTCTTCGATGAACAACGGCACCCCATCGGTCTTGCTCACTATCTGTTGGAGCACCTCGGCTGGCAGCATCTTGCCGCCGGTGACCCGCTCGATCATGACCTCCGTCTGGGTGCGGCCTAAGCGACTGAGCGCGATCGGAGTCAGGTGCGAGCGCGGGGGCCAGGGCGGGATAAACTCTGGGCGAAAGGTCAGCACGATGAGCAGACGGGTCGTAGGAACCTGGTCGATGAGCAGGCCAAGAAACTCTAGTGTGGACGGATCGGCCCAGTGCAGGTCTTCTACGTCGAAACGGATAGGCTGCCGCTCCGCTTCCTGCAGCAGCCACGCCAACAGGGCTTGTTGGGTTTTCTCTTTTTGCTTTTGCGGAGTGAGCGAGAGCGGCGGGTAAAGATCGGTGGGCAGCGGGAGGGACAACAAAGAGGCCACCAGCGGTACTGCCTCGTGTAGGGGCGCACGGCTGTGCGCCCCTACCAGCGCCTGCTCCAGCTTGCTCAATTTCTCCTCAAGGGAATCCTCTCGCTCGAACCGTAGCACTCGCTGCAACAGATCGATCACCGGGGACAGAGCAGTGTTCTGGTAATAGGGAGAACAGCCACACGCTAGCCTGGTAGAAGCCTCGCTCGCCACCCGCTCTTTCAACACCTGCAACAACCGGGATTTACCAATGCCCGCCTCTCCACTGAGCAACACCACCTGCCCCTGCCCTTCTTTCACCCGCTCCCAGCGCTCCAGCAACAGCCCCACTTCTTGCTCACGGCCTACCAACGGAGTCAGGCCCGTACTGACCGCCACCTCGAAACGGCTGCGCACCGCACTCTCGCTCAGTACACGGTACACGGGAACCGGCGTAGAAACGCCTTTCAAGGTCTGTGACCCCAGGTCGTGACAGGTAAACAGTCCAGCGATGAGTCGCTGCGTGGCAGCGCTGATTATTACGGTGTCGGATGCAGCAAGCCCCTGCAGCCGGGCAGCAATGTTCGGCGTCTCCCCTAAGGCCATCTGTTCCCGATACTCTCCTCCTCCTAGCTCGCTCACCACCACTAACCCGGTGTGAATGCCAATACGCACTCGCAGGGGATCATGCATCACCTCTACTGTTTGCTGTAATCGCGTGTTCAGATCTGGTAACGCGGCGACGATGCCCAACCCCGCGCGCACGGCCCGCTGGGCGTCGTCTTCATGGGCTGCCGGGTAGCCGAAGTACACGAGCAGGGCATCACCCACGTACCGTGCGATGTATCCCGCAAAGCGCTGGATGACCTCAGCACAGGTCTCTTGGTAGGCGCACACCACCTCGCGCAAGTCTTCAGGATCAAGCTGCTCCGCGAGTGGGGTCGAGCCCACCAGGTCACAGAACATCACCGTGAGCTGCCGGCGTTCGCCGGCAGTCAGTCTAGCGCCTAGCGTCTGGGGTCTAGCGTCAGAAGAGGCAGTTTCCTGTTTCTCCGATTCCCCGATTCTCCGTTTCTCCGTTTCCGCTCCCGTCAGCGGAGTAGCACATTCCCTACAGAACTTAGCCCGAGGCAGATTCTCAACTCCACAACTCGGACAACGCTTCTTGAGAGGCGCAGCGCACTCGATACAGAACTTGGCACCGTCGGGATTTTCCGAGCCACAGCTTGCGCATCGCATGATGACTCTTTCCTCTAAAGTCCTCTACGCTCAAGCTGTGAAGAAGCTATTAATCTCACTCAATCGGAACACGCCTGGCCGCTATGCCCTTGGGAGCAGGCATGGAAATCTCTAACACTCCGTCATGATAGCGGGCAGTGAGATCGTCCGCGCTCACTCCCTCAGGGAGAGGGAAGGTCCGCTCAAACTGGCCAGGGTGTATAGGGAAGGAGTTTCCGTCTCCCTGCCCTTGGGTGGCTTTGCGTTCGCCTTTGATCACCAGTTGGGTGCCCACGACTAGAATCTCGACATCGTGAGGGTCAACCCCGGGCAGGGCAACTTTGCAGATCAGCTTGTCGCCTTCCATAGAGATTTCTGTCTGCGGGTCCCAACTGCTCGGCCGCAACCAGCCGGGGAAGAGCCGTTCCCAGCCGCTGAGGAAGCGGTTGAGTAGGGCGTCGATATCCCATTGCAGCCGGGTTGGTTCTCGTACAGGCAGCGGTATCGGCTCTGCTGCGGTTTTGTCACTGACATGAGAGGAAGGAGGGTTCTCTCCCCAGAGAAAGGTCAGTAGGTCTTTCAGATGAGCCCGCCAGCTTGTCCAGTTATGCCCGCCGGCCAGTTCCTGGAAAAAGCAGGGGCAGTCCTTGGCTTCAAGGAGGGGCACGAGTCGCTTGTGCGCAGGAATAAACTGGGGCTCGTACTTGCCCACGTCAAAATAAAAGGCGATGGGCACGTTGAGATCGCGCACTCGATCCACGATTTTGTCCTGTTCCAGGAAAAAGGCGCTGGACTGACCGCCCACCTTGGAGAACAGGTGCGGACGTGACAGGCCCAGGTAGGTGGAGATCAGCCCACCCAACGAGGCTCCCATCACCCCGCGGGCCTCGCGCTGCGCCAGGGTGCAGTAATGCTCGTCGATGTAGGGAATGAGTTCCTGCTCCATGAAACGGCCATAGTCCTCGTTCGCCCAGTACTCGCGCACGCGATCAACCGGATCCACCATGACCGCAATCAGCGGAGGAATGTCTCGACTGTGTAGCAGGTTGTCCAAAACCGTGGCCAGTTGGGCGCGGCTGAGGTACTCACCACCATCGTGGACATAGAAAGTGGGGAAGCGCTGTGCCGAGTCCAC
>JBGPOI010000653.1:0-2773 GCA_041487975.1 Binatia bacterium
CTTGTGCTTCAAGTCCTTCGCGCGCGCGGCCGAGGTAATCACTACCGCTGCGCCGCCATCGGTCTCCAGGCAGCAATCAAGCAGATGCAAAGGATCGGCGATCATCCGCGAATTCTGGTGATCCTCGATGGTAATCGGCCGGCCGCGCATCATCGCGTTGGGATTGTTCTGCGCGTGGGTGCGGGAGGCCACGGCGATGGCCCCAAAATGTTCACTCTTAGTGCCATAGAGGTGCATATGTCGCCGCGCCGCCAGGGCGACCATCTGCGCCGGGCTGAACAGGCCGAACGGTTCCTGGTAGGCGTTCACGCCCGGCGCTCCTTTGCGCACCGCCGCCTGGCCATAGCGCGGCGTTCCTCGACCCGAGCGCTCGTTCATCGCGCGAAAAGCGACGACATAATTAGCCATGCCCGTCGCCACCGCCATCGCGCCTAAGAGCACCGATCCGACAGGACCACCACCGCCGCCGTAGCCTACTTCTCCGAAGAAGCGCAGAGCTGGAATACCCAGGTTCGCGGCAATATCAATTTCACTATTGTTATCCATACTATACTTAGCAATGCCATCGATGTCGGTAGGCTTGAGTCCGGCGTCAGCAATAGCGTTGCGAATCGCCTCGACCGCCAAACTCATCTCGCTGCGGCCCGAATCCTTGGAATACTCGGTGTGGCCGATACCGACGATCGCAGCCTGGTCTTTCAACGTCTCCATAACTTCCCTCCTCGGTGCGATTAGAGCACAGCAGCAACCGCTTTGCCACTGCTGGATAGGGAGGGTGTTTTCCGATAGATGAAGAAGCGTGGGAGGACTGAGGCATGAGTAAGACAGAGCGGCATGAGGATATTTCTCACTCAGTCCTCAGCACTTTCTCCTACTCACCGCCCTCCCCTCTTCACCCGCGACTTCGTCCTCCTGTGCTTCGTCACTCTGGGATACTTCTTCAGCTTCTTTTTTTTCTTTCCGACGCTACCGTTCTACATCAAGCATCTAGGTGGCCGCGAGGCGGATGTCGGTCTCCTTATTGGCATCTCTAGTTTGGTCTCTTTCTCGGTCAAACCGCTGGCCGGACGGTGGGCCGACCGGCACGGTCGCGTGCCAGTGATGACCGCCGCGGCCGGGTTGTTCGCCTGTGGCGCCGTACTGCACATCTGGGCTCTACACCTGGGGTTCCTCTTCGTGCTGCGGATCCTTTATGGCACCGCCATCGGTTGTTTCTCTACTGCCGCCGGCGCCTATCTTGCCGATGTCGCTCCGCCGGCGCGGCGGGGCGAGGCGGCAAGTTATTGGGGCTTGGTCAGCTCGTTGGCGATGGGGGTGGTCCCACCTTTTGCCTTGGGCTTGATGAGCAGTGAGGCGTTGCACCCAGTGGAAGAAAAGCTGGTGGCGTTCCTGCCGGGATTGGGAGTGACAGCCACTTGGCCGGATAACTTTGTCCTGTTGTTTCTCACCGCCGCCAGTATCGCCTTCCTCGCTGGCGGGCTCAGTCGCGGCATGCACGAGATCCGCAAGCCCACACCAGCCTTGGAGCGGCGCCCGCTTTTTGCCCGTGAAGCACTGCTGCCAACCGCGGTGAACCTTGGCCTCTACCTCACCTTTACCTCGTATACGACCTTTCTGCCGCTGTACGCCCGCACGCTCGGTCTGGGCAACGCGGGGTACCTATACTCGACCTACGCTCTGGCGCTGCTGAGCACGCGCGTGCTGAGCGCCCGAGTCGGTGATCGCTATGGTCGGGCTGCGGTCATCGTGCCAGGGCTCTCCGCCGCTATCCTTGCCCTGTTGGTATTCGCCTTCGCGCCGAACGGCGCGGCGCTCTATCTCGGTGTGAGTCTCTACGGGTTGGGCATCGGTCTGGCCCAGCCGGGGCTGAGTGCGTTCGTGATCGACCACCTCACGCCCGAGCGGCGCGGGTTAGGCATGAGCACCTTCGGCCAGGGAACCGACTTAGGCATGGGACTGGGCGGCGTCCTCATGGGACGCATAGCCACCCAAGTTGGGTTCACACCGATGTACCTGTGCGGGAGTGGGTGTATCGGCGTGGCGCTCGCCATCTTTCTCTGGGGTAATCGCGCCGTGCGCCGGTGAGCGCCGCTAGAGCCCCAGGAACGGCAGCGCCATCTGCCCCAGTGTGGCGCCGACTACAACAGTACCGAAAATCACGCCCTCGGTGCGGTCAAGAAAAGATTGCGGCTTCTTGGCCTCCTCGTCCCCTTCCGCCAGCACCTCGCTCTGCTGCAGCACCGAGTCGTCCCAGTCCGGGGGTTTGGTAAAAAACGGATCGGAGAAGGGATCACTCGCGTCAACCAGCATGTCTTTCTGCGGATCGTGCTGTTGCTGCGCGCTACAGCCGACGACACAGATAAGCCCCACCAGCAGGAATATCCTCACCCCTTGAGATCTTGTCATCCAGCCCCACATCTTCCACCTCCTACATGTCCTATAAAATAGCTCCACACCACCTCTCATCCCAAGCGGTAGTTGGGTAGGGGCAAGTCAGAGACCCACCCTTCTGTTGGTCAGGGATACCACACGATCAAGCGCAGCGCCAGACAGACATTGCCGCGGTCAGGTGACGGTGATAGGCGTTCCTGGCGCAGAGGGAAAGAGACATGCCACAACGAACGACTGTTCACGACGTTCACACCGCCTCAGACCAGAACGCGGTGGAGGAGTTAGTCCCGTATGTTCGCCCCGGGCAAAACGTCCCTGAATTCACGCTTCAGGCCGTCGTGCTCGGCGTCGTGCTCTCCCTCACCTTTGGCATGGTCAACGC
>JBGPOI010000654.1:0-2758 GCA_041487975.1 Binatia bacterium
CCGGAGAAGAAGGACAACCTGAAAGACAGCCGCGTTGACTTTACTGTTCAGTGATTTTCGTGCTACGGTTCGGTGACGGTCACGGCCGTCAGATACAACATGTGATCTCCGGTATAGAGGCGACCTTCAAGTACGAGGATCTGGCCGGCGATGTCATTGCGCTGCAGCAGAGCGATGAGTTCGTCGGGCCCGACGAAGCGCAGCGACGGCGGGACTAGATCCTTCAGTAGACCCCACCCGCTGTTGGTGGTGGCAGTGAGGGGTTTGATCTCGCGGATGCGCAGCCGCCAGTTGTCTTTTTTGACCTGCACGGTCAGTGTTTGCAGATTGCTGCGCTGGGTATCATCAAGAGCAACAAAGGCCCCGATGATGCGCACCAGCGGCGGCGGCTTGATGAGCGGCACGCCCCCGGCCTGAGCGAAGGCGAGAGAAAACTGTGTGAAGAAAAAGAGCAATACGAAGAGGAACAACAGAAAGTGCCGTTCACCCTTCGACGAGCTCAGGGCGAACGGGGGTGGTGTTGAAGCCATTGGCAATGTTCCGTTCGGGCTGAGTCCCCTTCGACCCTGCTTAGGGCAGGCTTGTCGAAGCATGACTGCCGGACTCTGGAGCCCTCTCGACCCCGGACTTTGGACTGTGGACGCCGAACTGTTTATTCCCTTCCCTGGGTCTCGGCCAACATGTATTTCCCGTCGCGCAGCTCGACCCACTGGCCGCGGCCGGTAGTCTGACCGTCGACATCGAGGCTGGAGCGGATCACCGTCAGTTCTTCCTCGGTCGGTGGGTCCAGGATTGCGATCTTCGGCGCCATCTTAGGCATGAACGACATCTCGGCCAGGACCATATCGACCGTGACAAAGGGTGAGACCGCCATCAGCATCAGTTCGCAGGACTGCTCTTCGTAGCCGAACATCGCCCACGGGGTCACCGCTCGCCACGGTCCGGTCCCGGCCGGCAGCCCAGCCGCCTCCCGTGCGCCCGGTCCATCGAGAAAACCAGGGGAAGAGATGAAATCGACGCGTTCGACGAACTTGCGTTTCTGCTGGTCGGTCATCAAGATCGTGCGCCAACACTGAGCCGCGATGGTGTCCGCGCCGCCCGGCCCGCCGAAGCGTCGCCCTTTTCCTCCTGCATAGGGACCGAGCACGGTGGAGTTGACGTTGCCGAACTTATCAACCTGCAAGGTATTGAGGATGCCGACATCCACATAGCCAAGCTGGGCGAAGTTACCGGCGGTGTTCATCGTGCCCCATTGTAAGGCGCGGTATCCGGCCCGTGAGGCGACCATGGTCATCAACGGGTCCCACGGCAGGAGCGCCTTGGGCGATACCACGCCATCTTCGGTGAGGTACTGGACACCCGGTGTGTAGAGCCGCTGCGCCAACAGGATGGTGTAGAGCGGCTCTCCGCCTCCACCCACCCAGTAGCTCCGGTTTTCCTCGATCATGCGCGCCACCGTGCAGATCAAGTGCTCGCGTTCGGCAAAATGTGTGGCTGGCGTCATACGCTATAGCCCTCCCTGATAGTTTCGCGGCGTTGCAGTTCTTGCAGTTTTTTCCAGCCTACCCGTTTCTCCAACATCTCTTCGTGTGAGCTGACACTATAGACCCATTTCTCTAGATACGCTTTCAGATTGCCCTGCATCATGCCGCCGAAGCATTCCACCACGTGAGCCGGGTCCGAGGAGTAGCGCCCTTGCACCGTGCCGGGGTAGGCGCCAAACGGTGCGTGCACGACCGCATCGACCACAAAGTGGGGAATCGACGTGCGCCCGGGGTCGCGCCTGAACTCGTCGGTCTCGACAATCTCCTCGGTTGAGAGAATCACCTTCTTCGAGGCCAGGGCGCACTCCACATGGGCAATACCGGTGCCGAACACCCGTGCATTGCCGTAGATGTCGGCTTGATGTACGTGAATGATGGACACGTCTGGATTCAGCGCCGGCAGCAGCACGACCGGTTTGCCGGAGAACGGATCTCTCACCAGCTTGGCGCCGGAATTGGGAAACCCGTCGGTGCCGCCGAACGAGCGGACACCAATGAACGGGAGCCCCTGCGCGCCGGCTTGCAGCCGGTAGGTCATTACCACGTTTGAGTATTCGTAGGTCTGCAAGCGGCCCTCGGCCACGGCCTTGGATAACCACGGACCAAAGCCGACAAAGGCGACGTCAAGCTTGCTCGCGCATCCGCCCTCGACCAGCAGGGCAGCCGCTACGTAGGTAAATTTGCCGCAGACCCACAAGTCTTTCTTACCCTGGCGAATAACCTCGCGGATCAGCGAACTCGGGCCACGCGCAAAATAGTTACAATCGTAGGCGAAGTAGTCACCGTCGGAGACGAAACGGTTGATCGCCTCTTGCTCGCTCATGAGTTTATTAATCAAGGTACGAGGCTTATGGTCCCGCACCCAGGCGCGGAACCCGTCCGGGTCAGGCTTGAGGTAGTCGCCTTTCCCCTCTGCGATGATCTCCATGGTGTTCGGGCCTCCTCGGGAAGTCTCGCGCCTTGATACCACAGGTGGGGGAGGCGTTCAATTGAACGTCTCCCCAGGGGTTGCATTGACAAAGGCTTTCCCCTATCCATTCTTGAACTTTGCCGTTATTCTACTGACACTGCGAGGTAAAGTGGAGGATGAGAATTTTATTGTTTGTGGCGCTGCTGAGTCTTCCCGTGCTGGGCTACGCTGATGATCGGGTTGCCACGACCGGTCGAGTGCTTCCTTTAGAAACGTTTGACGAGTACCAACCCGCCTCGTTTCC
>JBGPOI010000655.1:0-2744 GCA_041487975.1 Binatia bacterium
ATTTAGGCAAGAGGTGTGGAAAAAGGAACAAGCAGCGATATGCTCCTGGATGACGATTGTCTCTTCAGGTTAACTCCTCCAACAATGTTTTCGCCTCTTGCAAATCCGGCGTGTCAAAGCCTTCGGTGAACCAGTGATAGATCTCGACGAGTAGCTGGCGCGCTTCTGCCTTCTTGCCTTGGCGCTGCCACAGCCGGCTCAAACTCATCGCCGCCCGCAGCTCCCACGACTTGGCCCGCTGCCGTCGGGCAACCTCGATCGCTTTCAGAAAACACGCTTCGGCTTCGGACTGGGTACTAGGTGTTAGGTGCTGGGTGCTGGTGATTTCAGGCTCATCTTGACTTGTTTTGGACTTGCCTGAGACTTGCTTTTGACTTGTTTGGGACTGAAGCGTCAGCGTTCCCTTGAGTCGATACAGTTCCGCCTCGTGTAAACGCTCCCCGGTTTTGCTCACCAGCGCCAATGCCTCGGCCACCGCGGCAAGCCCTTCCTCCGTCTGTCCCACTTCCCCATACGTCTCGGCCAGCATGCCAAGGAACTGAGGGGAGTGCAACTCTGCCCCTGTAGCCCGAGAAGCAGCCAGCCCCTGGCGCATCTGGGCAATCCCTCCCTCTTCCTGCCCCTCCTCTGCCGCGAGCGCCCACCCACGCAAGATCATTCCCCATGCCAACTCTTGCGCAAACCCTTGCTCCGCACAGAGCGTCATCACCGCCTCTGCCCGCTCTCGGACGAGGTGCCGCTCCCGATAGAGCCTGAGGCCCATAGCAGTAGCGAGCAAGCCCCAAACCACACTGTAGGAATGAGACGACTCCCGGGCTAGCGTAAGAGCTTCGTGATCCTCCTTAAGAGCCCGGTCTGGATAGCCCAGCAACCACAGGGGTAAGGCTAGACAGGGCAGCCGAAGGTCCAACCCGTAGAGGGAAAGATAAAGGCTGTGCTGCCGGGGATCATAAAGCGAAAGGACTTGTTCAAGATGTTCTCGGCCAGGGACAAGCTCTCCCATGAAGACCAGGCTCACACCCACCGCATAGTGTGCCCCTACTAGGAAGGTCGGATCGTGTACGTTCTGGGCGAGAGTCAGGCACTGCGCCCCTAGCTCGCGTGCTGTCTCAAGCTCCGCCCGTACAGCATAAAATGCCCACAGTCCCCACAGCACGGGGAAGAGCTGCGGGGTCTCGCCTACCTGCTGGCACAGCTCGCGCGCCCGGCCGTAGGCTCGCGCGACTTCTGGGGCAGCCCAGCCCTTAGCCGCCATCAGCGGCGCACCCAGGGAGACTTGCAGTATGAGTTCCTCTCGGGCACGCTCGGGAGTATCCGGCAGAGTCTTGAGCAACTCCAACCCTCTGTTGAGGTGGCTGATCGCTTCTAGGTTCGCCGAGCGCTCGACCGCTCTCTGCCCCGCCCGCTGCCAATACGGAATGGCCTGGGCGATCAGGCCGGCCTCGGTGTAGTGATGTGCCAGGAGTTCAGGTTGCGTCTCTTTGGTCTCCAGAAATCGCTCCTCCAATACAGAGACGATCTGTTTGTGATATTTTTGCCGTATGCCCTTGAGCAGCGATTGATACGCCGCGTCTTGAATCAGCGCATGCTTGAAGAGATAGCGCGCCTGGGGCGGGACACCACTCTGATACACCAGTTCCGCCTCGACTAACTGCCGGAGTCCCTTCTGCAAGGTTTCCTCATCGAGTCGGGATACGGCCTGAAGTAAGTCATAGGTGAATTCTCGCCCGATGGTGGCCCCCACCTGGGCGATTTCTCGCACGGTCGCCAAGCGGTCGAGCCGCGCCATCAAGGAGTCTTGCAAAGTGGACGGGATGGCGAGTGGTGGCAGTGGACCGCTCAGCTCATAGCGTCCATCAACCTCTTGGACGAAGTCCGACTCGATCACCATCTTGGTCAGCTCTTCCACGAACAACGGCACCCCATCGGTCTTGCTCGCCACCTGCCGTACGACCTCCGCAGGCAACGCTTTGCCGCCCGTGACCTTCTCGACCATCATTTCCACGTGGCTGCGACCGAGACGGCTCAAGGTGAGCTGGCTGACATAGGAATGAGAACCCCACAGCGGGATGAACTCGGACCGAAATGTCAACACAGCTAGCAGCCGCGTCGTCGGGACTTGGGCCAGAAAGAGGGTGAGCAATTCCAGGGTGGACGGATCGGCCCAATGCAGGTCTTCCCAAGCGTAGGTCACCGCCTGCTGCTTGGCCTCCGCACAGAGCCAGGCGACGATCGCTTCGTAGGTCTTCTCTTTCTGCTTCTGCGGGCCGAGAGACAGTGGGGGATACCCCGCAGGCTGGGGCAGGGAGAGCAAGGCGGCAAAGAGCGGAATGACCTCGGTTAGTAGGGGCAGCGCATGCGTCGCCCCTCCCTTTAGGACGTCCGCCAATTTGCGTAGCTTCTCCTCAGGCGCATCCTCGGGACTAAGATGGAGCCCTCGCTGCAGGTGCTCAATCACCGGATAGAGCGCACTGTTCTGCGCATAGGGCGAACAGCGCAACTCCAGGCAGCGTGCGCCCTCGTGTTCGACAGTTTCTTTGAGCGCCTCGACCAGCCGCGATTTGCCAATGCCCGGCTCCCCGCTGAGCAGCACGATTTGACCTTCCCCGTCTTTCACCCGCTCCCAACGCTCGCGCAAGAGGCCGTATTCATGTTCGCGCTCGACGAGGGGTGTGAGCTCTTTGCGTACCATCATCTGAAACCGACTCTGAGCGTCCCCCGTCTTGACCATGCGATAAAGGGTC
>JBGPOI010000656.1:0-2720 GCA_041487975.1 Binatia bacterium
ATGCCCCATGAAACTGTAGTGGAACGGAGCAACCGCCCCGATGACTCCGTCGTTCGCCAGTTCTTGCAGCCGGTCCACGGGCAGGACGACATTCACGTCTTTGTCCGCGTCGCGATGGTCGTAGTAATCATGGGTGATACACAAATGGTCGCGCGGTGTGTTTCGTGGGATGATCCGGTAAGTGGGATCGCCCTCCTTGTCCGCCATATCAAACGGCTCGTCGTCTTTCGGGTGTACACCGGCGGTGGTGACCAGCGCAACGGTGCAGGTGGACAATGGCTTGCGCAGCGCTGTCCACGGCGGTGGGCCATAATCGTCCAATTGCTGCCGCTTGAGCCAACGTGTGGTCAAGGCGGGAAAGCGACTAAAGAGAAGAGTGAAGAAACGGGTTTTCCAGCGGTGTAGATTCATCGGTACTCCGTGCGGCGAACCACTCCCAGAGCAGCATTCCATAGAATTACACATACTCCAACCAGACCCCCGTCACGCGGCGCTAACTGTGCGTAGAGGCAGGATTTTCGTGCCAGCAGGGGGGGGTGTTGTGAGAATTGATGGGACTTTTTGCCGGAAACCGCGCTTCCAGGGCTTCCACGGCCGCTTGCTTGTGGCTCGGCGAGAGGTGCGCGTAGCGCATGGTCTGCTTGATGTCCTTGTGTCCCAGCAGTTCTTGCACGGTGCGGAGGTCTACCCCTGCCATGACCAGCCGACTCGCGTAGGTGTGGCGCAGGACGTGCGGGCCGAGCCGTTCAAGGCCAGCATGGCGTGATGCGCGCTGAAATTGGTTTGTGAGTCCTTCGGGTGTCCAGGGCTTGCCATAGCGGGTCACCAGCACCCTCGGCGCGTCGCCTCTGACGGCCAGGGCTTCCCGCAGGATCGCTTTCAGGATCACCAGCTCCACGTTGATGGTGCTGGGCTGCCGTCCCGCCTCGCGCCGCTCCCTTTTGTAGCGTTCCATGTCCCAGGCCGTGATCTCGTTGAGCTTCTTGGCGCCGAAGACGGGCGTCAAACGGTCCAGGACGGAGGTCACCTTCTTGACGGTCAACGGCTTGCGGTTCACGTGGAGCCACTCCAGGTATTCTTCTGCAAACGCAGCAAACCGTGGGCTCTTTCTGGTTTTTGCCGGGTTGAGCCGTTCTTCGATCACCTCGGCTTTCTTCCGGGCCTCTTCTTCCTTCGCCACGGTCCGCGACACCGAACCTATACAGCCCGCGTACCGTTGCCCCTTGTGCACGAAGTCGTAGTAGTAGGACTTGCCTCGTTGATAGATCGCCATGCGCGCTACTCCTTTCTGTGGTGGTCGTTGCTGATCCACCACTTGCCTTTGTGTTGCTTGACTTTGACTGCCATAGGTCATGCCTCCTTCTCTTTCGTTTTGAGTTCGGCCTCATGTTCCCGGATAAACGCCCGGATGTCGTCCGCCATAGCCAGTAACTTCTCCCATTGCTCTTTGTAGAGTGTGACAGGAAAGCGCCCCAGCCCGTACACCGAGACAGCGCCTTTCTCACTGACCTTGAGCGTCACTCCTTTAGTGGCTCTGCGTTTGAGTGCCTCGTTCTCGGCTCTGAGCCGTTCCAGTTCTGCCTGAAGATTTTCGTCTGCCATCTGCTCCTCCTTCGTTCTTAGGAAGGGTCAGTTTAGCCAAAAGAAGGGAGGAGTCCGGGAATCGGGCCTACATCATGTGCCGGGCGAAAGAGAACCCACGGGTGTTTCTGTTCTTTGAAGAGTATGTGGATCAGGCCGCAGTTGAGGCTCATCGCTAGCACTTGAAGGAGTTAGGAGTAGACCTGACTGCTTTTCTGGACGGCGCGCCGGTATTGGAGTTTTACGACAAGCTCGCGTCGTAATCCTGCCGGTAGTCTGTCCGTGTCAGAGCCGCCGACCGACTGGGAAGGGCACCTCTGCGAAACGTGCTGGGGGGATGACGCGAGTAGGTCAGGCATCATCGTCGGAGCCTCGCTCCCAGCGGGAAAAGCGGACTATGCCCGCCACCAAGAGCCCGATGACTGTTATGATGCCGAGCACCAGCACCAAGCCACTCCATCCCCACAGGGCTTTGCTGAGCCACAGGGTGAGCACCGACATGGTGTGACCTCCCCGCTGATCCTAACAACCTTTGCCGCCTTCCTCTGCCCCAGGATGTCCGACCCTTCTGCCTCAGCCGCTTTTCTCCAGCAGGAGCAGTGAGGTGTACTATGACCGGACTCCTTTGTGACCCCGTGCAAGAGAAAGAAATCCTCTATGTCGCCATCGACACTCTGCCTCAGCAGTGGGGCAAAGCCGAGATGGCCCAAGCCTACACCGACTTACACGCCGCCGTCGCACGAGCAGAGCGGGCATTGTCTGTTCTGGAGCCACACCAAGACAAAAGGGGAATTGCGTTCAAGGTCCATGTTCTGGGCCTGGCCTGTATGGTGATGGTCGCCCGCGAGGAAATCGCGCGAGCGGAGCGGTTCGCCCGTGCTCTCGTGGAGAGAGAGGCAGCGGCCCATCTATTCTTGCATTGACAACCTCTTCCCTTCTCACTACGGACGCCCTTCCGGTATTGGGGAGAATCCGTTACCTCCCTTGTCTATGACACACCGCACCGACCGAGAATCACTTTTTCTCAGTCTCATCCTCCGCAACTTTCTGTTTCCGCATCGCGCCGCTGACGATTTTGAATTCGAAGAGCCGGCATTCGAGGGGGCCGTTGAAGAGGGGCGTGCGACGGCTGGCTGCCA
>JBGPOI010000657.1:0-2718 GCA_041487975.1 Binatia bacterium
GTGGCTCTCGGAGTCCCTTGGCCTCGTCTCGATTCGCGCCCTGTGGATCTCACTTCACTATCCGACCTGAACCGCCTAGTGCGGACCCGCATGCTAGGTGGTGTGGGGGCCGGGGAGGGCGACCTCCCTGGCTACCCGATTCGGCGGCGCAGCCCCTAGTGATGGGCCACTCTTCCTGTTTGCTCTCTCTGTCATCATCACCACGACCAGACCTTGGCAAAATGTTATCTGCCAAACGCTGCGGTGATTACTTCTGGGTCCAGGTATTCCACCAGCTCTTGCACCTTCCCCTCGGCCAGCCGGAGGACGTGACAGTAGGTGTTGTTGTACGTCTTGCCTGCCTTTGTCCTGGATTGCCCCCGGCTCTGCATCACTACGTACTCCCCTTCGGCCACGAGATTGTCAATCGTGAGGGTTAACCCTCCGTCAAGCTGCGCTCCGAGCGGGGCCAGCACCCGGGTAATGAACTCCTGTTTGCTCTGAAACGTGCCTGAGTATTTGGTCGTACCGATGATAGTGAACTGCCCATCCTCGGCCAAACTCTCCAGGTAAGCGTCTACATTCCCGTTGGACATCTCCGTGAAGAGATGACGGATGAGTTCCTTATTCTCGGCAGCACTCATGACGTATTCCTTTCTCTTGTGTGATGCTGAAGCAGCATGGGCAGCTTGCCTTTGTGAAGCCCGCCTAACGCCTCCGCCTCAGCCGCCGCGGCCCAAACGGGTCCTTTTGCATTCACTCAGATCCGCTCGCGGGCCGCGGTCAGGCTGGAGGCGGTTGGTTAGGCGTCTTTATTTCCTTCCTTCTCTTAGGTGCTGTAGTTGTAGCCGGGGCGGTACACAAGAAAGAACTGTTCCCTCTCCATGTCATAGTGCGTGAAAAAAGCAACTTCGTGCAAATCGCCAAAAACATCTTTGTAGACGAAGTGGCCATGAAAATAGAGACTCAGGGATTTGTCTTTCATTTTCTCCCGATAAACCGGCCCAATCCACGGCACATCAATAGCGAAATACTGTTCTTCCCCTACTTGCACTGGCATCTCCCTCTCCCACGTATTGCCGAGTTGCTGGTAATTAGGAAGAGGGGGAACATCCGGCATTACACAACAGGCAGCACAGCTTGCAGTAAGTATAGCTGGAGTACGCCCGGCATTGATAAGGAAACAAGCGGCGACAGCTTTGCAATCCAAATGCAAGTTGTCGAGTTGCCATTTCCCAACAGACAAATAGGCGCGTTCTGCCAAGTGCAGGGCGTCTTCAGCGACTTTGGCGCTTTTTTTGGCAGCCTCGGCGCTATCTTGGGCAGCTTGAGCGGATTGTCGGGTAATCCCCAATCCTTCGCGCATAAACCTAGCTTGGCGATAATAGATGAAAGCCTGAATACCTCCAACAATAACGAGCGCTACCGTAAGCCAAACGATCCTATCATCAGAAGGGGACTGACTTGGCTGATTGCTGGATTTGTGAATCTCTTGGTTGCCGCCCGATGCGCTATATCGCGGGTTGCTAAGGGGAGAAAATTCCTTGCCGCGTGCATCTAGGGTGTTAGCTTCTTGATTTTCGTCGGTTCTGGGGTTCTCTTCTGGTTGTCTTTCTTTCCTTGGACTTGTGGCTGGGTTTGGTGATTCCTCAGCAAAGCTCAGATTTGCAACTGTGAGACAAATGAAGATTGCAAATTTCACCATGATTTCAACCAAGCCTAACGCCTAGTACTACTGTGTTAGAAAGTCTTGCATTATGACAGGGTAGTATGATTGACTGCGCTTGTGCAAGCAGATCAGAAGGAACTGAAAACACCCGAAGAGCGATTTGACCACTACGTCGAGTTGCTGACCGAAACCGTGGGCCACGCGGACCGCGCAGAGCCGCTGCGTGCCTACACGACGGGGCTGATGCTGCCCGGGGACCGCAAGAGCATCGAACCGATGGCAGCGCGCATCGACCCCCGCAACGTTCGCAGCAAGCACCAGTCGATGCACCACTTCGTCGCCGACGCCCCCTGGAGTGACGAGCCAGTGCTGGCGACGGCCCGCGAATTGGCCCTCCCGGCTCTGCTCGATCATGGGCCCCTTGAGGCCTGGCTCCTCGATGACACCGGCATTCCCAAGAAGGGCACCCACTCGGTCGGCGTCGCGCGCCAGTATTGCGGCCAGCTCGGCAAAACTGACAACTGTCAGGTCGCCGTCTCCCTTTCAATTGCCACTGAGTTCGCCAGTCTGCCGATCGCCTATCAACTCTACTTACCCGAGGAGTGGGCCGAGGAGCGCGGGCGGCGTAGAAAGGCCGGCGTCCCGGATGAGGTGACGTTTATGACCAAGCCCCAGATCGCTCTCGCTCAGATCCGTACGGCCATCGCGGCCGGGGTCCCCAAAGGAGTTGTCGCGGCTGACGCGGGCTATGGCAACGGATCAGAGTTTCGCGATGAGCTGAGGGGGATGGGATTCAGGTACGCGGTCGGGGTGCTGTCGACGACGCGGGTATGGTCTAAAGAGCGTGGGCCGCTTCCTCCCCAGGAATGGTCCGGCAACGGGAGGCCGCCGACACGCCTGCGGCGCGATCCTAAGCACCAGCCGGGGACTGTAGGGCTATTGCATTAAAAGTGTAGCAAGGAGCGGGAATTAGCAGAGTGGGCTGAAGTGTGACAGACTCCTCTGGACGAGCCAAGACACAGAAGAGGAGTCACGATGCAAGAGAAGCATTCACCGGCACTGATGGACCA
>JBGPOI010000658.1:0-2712 GCA_041487975.1 Binatia bacterium
AACTGCGCTCGGCGGACCCTGTGCACTGGAGTGCCTTCCTGGGATTCTGGGTTCTGACGCGCTACGCCGACTGTGTGACGGTCTTGCGCGATGCGGTGCGTTTCAGCGCCGACCCGCATAATTGGGTGGGATTTGAAGGTATCGTTCAGGCGATGGGAGGACCTGGGCCGCTGCTGGAGATGCAAACCAAGTGGATGCTGCTGCTAGACCCACCCGACCACACGCGGCTGCGCACGTTAGTGAATAAGGCCTTCACCCCCCGAGTGGTTGAAGGGCTGCGCCCGCGCATTCAGGAGATTGTGGACAGCTTGCTCGACGACGTGCAGAGCGCCGGCGGCATGGACCTGATTGCTGAGTTAGCCTATCCGCTGCCAGTGATTGTCATCGCCGAGATGCTGGGGGTGCCGGCTGAGGACCGTGACAAATTCAAGGACTGGTCGCGCGATCTGGCGCGCACGCTTGATCCGATCGTTACGCCGGAAATTGTCGAGGCTGGCAATAACGCTACCGTCGCATTTATCGACTACTTTCGCACGTTGGTCGCCAAACGGCGCAAGGAGCCGCGAGAAGACTTGATTAGTGGTTTGATCGCTGCCGAGGAGCAAGGGGACCGGCTGAGCGAGGAGGAGTTGCTGGCCACCTGCGTCCTTTTGTTCGGCGCGGGACACGAAACTACCATGAACCTCATCGGCAACGGTGCAACCGCATTGTTGCGTCATCCGGACCAACTCGCACAATTACAGCATGATCCAGAGCTGATTCAGAGCGCCGTCGAAGAGTTCCTCCGCTATGATGGTCCGGTGCAAATGACTGGCCGGACGGCGTTGGCGGACGTGGAGATCGACGGGAAGGTCATCCCCAAGGGGCAACAAGCCATCATTGTGCTCGGCGCGGCGAACCGCGACCCGGCCCAATTCCCCGACCCTGACCGGCTCGATATCACGCGCAAAGACAACCGTTACCTCACCTTCAGTCACGGCATTCACTACTGCTTAGGAGCACCGCTGGCGCGCGTCGAAGCCCAGCTCGCAATCAACACGCTGTTGCGCCGCCTGCCTGCCCTGCGGCTGCAAAGCGAAGATCTGGAGTGGCGGGAGACGGTGACGCTGCGGGGGCTGAAGGCGCTGCCGGTGGCGTTCTGAGTGATGAGTGATGAGTAATGAGTGGAAACAATGGTTCGATGACTCAATGATTCAATGGCTCAATTCTGGAGTAGGAGGGAAAACATGACAGGCAAGGTTGCTTATATCCCACAGGCTCGTCAGATTGAATTTCACGAATACGCTCTGCCAGATGTCGAGGCTGGCGCCATCCTCGCGCAGGTGTCGCGCACCAATGTGTGTGGCTCGGAGGTACATATGTGGCGCGGCGAGTTCGGCAAACGCGGTGTGATGCCTGGCCACGAAATGGTTGGCCGCGTTTACAAGTTGGGTAAAGGCGTCACGACCGACACCGCCGGCCAACCACTGCGCGAAGGCGACCGCATCGCGCCGGTGTACTATCGTACCTGTGGTCTGTGCGTGAACTGCCGTGAAGGGAATGCCGCAGCTTGCGTCTCTATGGGCATCCGCGCGCGGCGGCTCATTCCGCAGGACCCACCGCATTTTCACACCACCTTCGCGACCCACTACTACATGCACCCCGGCCAGCATGTGTACAAAGTGCCAGATAACGTGCCCGATCATGCCGCTTCGTCGGCGAATTGCGCGCTCTCGCAGGTCTTCTTTGGCCTCGACCGGGCGAACGTGCGCTATGAGGAGACCCTCCTGGTCCAGGGTGCGGGTGGTCTGGGGCTGCACGCCATGTCTGTAGCCAAAGCCCGGGGCGCGCGCGTGCTCGCGATCGATGGCGTGGGTCTCCGTCTCCAACGCGCCAAAGCCTTTGGCGCTGATGAACTTATCGATATGCGTGCCTATCCGACGATGGAAGCGCGCATCGGCCGGGTGCGAGAGCTGACCAACGGGCTCGGACCAGACGTGGTGCTGGAAGTCGCCGGCATTCCTGAGGCATTCTTGGAGGCAATCAATCTGGTACGGAGCGGCGGTCGGGTAATTGAGATCGGCAATATCTCGATGGGCCTCACGGTAGCAATACCGCCGGCGATGATCACCTTTAAGTCGATTTCCTTGATCGGGGTGGCGACTTACAACCCGCATTATCTCAACAAGGCTCTGCACTTTTTGTCCGAGCACATCGACCAGTACCCCTATCACGAACTGGTGGACGCGGAGTTTCCCCTCGACCACGCTGCTGAGGCAATGGACAAATCCGACCGCAAGGAGATCACGCGGGCGGCGTTAGTGCCATAAAAAAGCCGTTAGCTGTCAGCCGTCAGCTATCAGCCAGAGAGGAAAGGGAGGAGACAATGAAAGACACACTTAAACCAGGCATGTCAGCAGAACAGATTATTACCACCACGCCGGAGATGGGGATCGTTCACCTGGGGCCAAACGCGCCGCGCATGTTTTCTACGCCTGCGATGATCCAACTCATGGAAGGTACGTGTGTGCAATTTCTCACGCCGCACATGGACGCGGGTGAGCAGACTGTCGGCTTTCACGTCAACGTTAAACACCTGGCGCCGACCAAGATCGGTCAGAATGTGCGGGCTAAGGTGACGCTCAACGAGATCAAGGGACGCCGCCTGCTCTTTGCGGTAGAGGCGTTTAACGAGGACGGGACCAAGGTCGGCGACGGTACCCACGAACGGGC
>JBGPOI010000659.1:0-2693 GCA_041487975.1 Binatia bacterium
CAACGAAACCCACCCCGCACGCACGACTTCCGTAGGCATCGAGCGCAAGCTCGCCGCCATCCTCAGCGCCGATGTCAAAGGCTACAGCCGCCTCATGGGCGACGATGAAGTCGGCACCCTGCGCACGCTGACAGCCTATCGGAAGCTCATCGACGCTCGGATCGCGCAGCATCGTGGCCGTATCGTCGGCACCGCCGGGGACAGCGTGTTAGCCGAGTTTGCCAGCGTGGTCGATGCTGTGCAGTGTGCCGTGGAGATGCAGACGACGTTACAGGCAGAAAACACGGCGCTGCCCCCGGAACAGCGCATGGAGTTTCGTATCGGCATCAACCTGGGCGATGTGATAGTCGAAGGCGAGACCATCTATGGCGACGGGGTGAACATCGCCGCACGGTTAGAGAGCCTGGCCGAGCCTGGGGGCATCTGCCTCTCGGGCACGGTCTATGACCAGGTCGAGAATAAACTGCCGCTGCAGTACGAGAATCTCGGCGAACAGGCGGTCAAGAACATCAAGAAGCCGGTGCGGGTGTGGCGGGTAGTGATGGATGCTGCAGCCACGGCCTTAGCCGAGCAACTCGTGCTTCGACAAGCTCAGCACGAACGGGACTCAACCCCGGTCACCCTGAGCCTGTCGAAGGGTGACCGTCAGGACCGTAGGGTGGGCACGGCCCACCGCGCTTGGGTGGTTGTGGCGGGGCTGGTGCTCATTGTGGGAGCAATCGCAGCCGTCCGCTACTTTACTGGCCCCCCACTCAGTCCTCAGTCCTCAGCACTCGTTACTCAGGAAGCGCCAGCGCTTCCGCTCCCCGATAAGCCGTCCGTCGTTGTCCTGCCCTTCGCCAACATGAGCAAAGACCCGGATCAGGAGTATTTCAGCGACGGCCTCACCGAAGTGCTCACCGGCGACCTCTCCAAGATCTCCAGCCTGTTTGTCATCGCCCGCAACTCCGCCTTCACTTACAAAGGCAAGGCGGTGAAGGTGCAGGACGTAGGGCGCGAGATGGGAGTGCGCTACGTCCTGGAAGGCAGTGTACTCAAAGCTGGTGACCAAGTACGCATCTCCGCACAGTTGATCGATGCCACCACAGGCTATCACCTGTGGTCCGAGCGCTATGATCGGCCCTTAAAGGACATCTTTGCCCTGCAAGACGAGATCGTGCAGAAGATCGTAACGACGCTGAAGCTACAAATCACCTTGCGGGAGCAAGGGTGGATAGTGCGCAAACACACGGACAATCTGGAGGCCTATGATTTTCTCTTGCGCGGGCTGGAGTACGTTTGGCGCTTCACGAAAGAGGCCAATGCCCAGGCGCGACAGATGTTTGAGAAAGCCCTTGCGCTGGACCCCCAGTACGCAGAGGCGTACGCGTGGCTGGGTCGGGTCTACTGGAGAGAGTGGGTTTTTCGCTGGAGTGTGGACCCCCAGACCCTGGAGCGCGCGCTTGAACTGGAGCAAAGGGCCCTTGCCCTGGACGACTCTCTGCCAATCGCCCATTCGCTCCTGAGTGATGTTTATGCGCAGAAGCAGCAGTATGACCAAGCCATAGCCGAAGGCGAGCGGGCTATCGCCCTCGATCCCAATAATGCTGACAGCTATGCGGTGCAGGCGGAGGTGCTGAACTACGCGGGCAGGCCAGAGGAAGCCCTGCGGATGATGGAGCAGGCGATGCGGCTCAACCCCCACTATCCACCTCCTTACTTATACGAATTGGGCTGGGCCTACCTCTTTACAGGGCGGTATGCCGAGGCGATCACCACGCTGCAGGAAGATATTAGCCGGAGTCCCAGTAATCTGCTTGCCCACCCCCTCCTGGTTTGGAGCTACGTGTACCAGTGGGCCTCTCAACAGAGTGTGGATGCCCAGACGTTGGCGCAGGCGTTGGCGGCGGCGCAACGGGTTATCTCCTTAAATGACGCTTACGCCGGGGGGCACCTGGTCTTGGGTTATGTCTCTCTATGGCAACAGCAGTATGACCAGGCCATCACCGAGATGGAGCGGGCTATCGACCTCGATCCTAACTTTGCTGAGGGCTATGCGTTGCTGGCTGAGGTGCTGAGTCGTGTCGGTAGGCCGGAGGAAGCGGTGAGGAGGGCAGAGCAGGCGCTGCGCCGCAAGCCCCTTGTTGCAGATCAGCACTTATACAGCGTGGGCACTGCCTATGACCTGGCCGGGCGGCCTGAGGAGGCCATTGCCCCGCTGAAGCAATATCTCGCCCACTACCCCAACATTCTGGGTGCTCATCTGACTCTGGCGGCGGTCTACAGTGAGCTGGGCCGGGAGGCAGAGGCCCGAGCCGAGGCGGCGGAAGTGCGGCGGATCAATTCCCAGTTCTCGCTGGAGGTTCACAAGCAGAGAGTGCCGATTAAAGATCCAGCGATGTTGGAGCGGCATATTGCGGCGTTGCGCAAGGCGGGGCTGAAGTAAACGATGAATGATGAATGATGAATGGGGAACGAGTGATGAGTGACGAGTGATGAGTGATGAGTAATGAGCAATAATGAGTAATGAAGTAATAGGGAATCCTTAACGAGGCAAATATGGAAATTCATGAACTGGTGATCGAGATGAAATTACTCGAACGCCGCCTGACCTTGTATGAAGAGAAGTACGGCATTCTCAGCGAAGACTTCTTTGCAGCGCTCATGTCAGGTCAGTTGGCGCGCTACGACGAGCATGACGAAACCCGCAGTGA
>JBGPOI010000660.1:0-2685 GCA_041487975.1 Binatia bacterium
ATCCGCTGGGGCTTATGGCTGCCGTAGCTGCTTTGGCGCTCTTCTGCCGGCGGGAGACGTCCTCCTCACAGGCAGTGGGTCCTTCTTCCACACCGGTGCCAGTCGCATCAGCACCAACGGCCGTGCCGACTCAAGCGCAAGTCGTGTACAGGGTTGGCAATGGCGTCAGCGCACCTCGCCGGCTCGGCGGGGCCGACGTGACGATTCCAGAGAAGTGTCGGCGGGTCGCCTTTGACTGGGGAGCATTCATATTCGAAGCGACGATCAGCGCGGACGGGGAAGCGAAGGACATCAGAACGATCAAACGCCCGAGTCTGAAATCGCCGTGCCCTGAACTCGAGGAGGCCTACCGGCAGGCCATCTCCTCTTGGAAGTATGAGCCAGGCAAGCTTGACGGTAAGCCTGTGCCTGTCTACCTAACAATCTCGGTAGCTTTTCATCCGCGATGATGACGGTGTCGCCTAACCTGCGGCTGCAGCGGACTCGCGCTGCGCGCTCGCCGCTGATCGCGTCTATCTGAGAGAGAACTGCCAGAAAGTCGGTCGTTCTGCGATCAGGGTTTTCCGGAACGAGCCGGTATCCTCACTTGGTCGGGGACGGCGCGGGAGGGAGCGGGGCCCTTGAGTACAGGCCGACCGGGTGGCCGGCTGGATCTACGACCACGGCAATGGCTCCGGTGCCGTCCGGTAGATTGAAGGGAAATCCGGGCACGACGGTTCCCCCCAGCTGGTTCACCTTCTTGCAGCTGGCCTGGATGTCAGTCACCTGGACATAGACTAGGCCGTTGAACGTGCTGATCTTGCCCTCCGCAACGCGTAGCGTCCCGACAGCGGTGCCACCCGCGATGATCTCGGCCGCCTGATCGGTGCCCTTCACCGGGGTGAATTGCCAGTCGAAGAGCTTGCCGTAGAATTCCTTCGACTGCGGGAGGTTGGCCGTGGTGATGTCGAACCAGGCGATGCGCCCCGGTCCAACATCCGCAGGGGGAGTCTTCTGGGTCGCTGCACGGAGCTGTCCGGTCACGAGGGTCAGGGCCATGGTCATCGCCAAGATCGCGTTTCGCATCGCTGTTCCTCCTGGATCACATTATGAGGGACGGGTCGCATGCTAACACTTGGCCTCGGGACGGCAAGAGCTATACCTTGGTTAGCACGTGGCCGTTTAGCAAGGAGGTCCAGGATGGAACGCAGTGGGTATCGGAGCATCTCCGGCGTTGTGTTCGGCTTGATAGCACTCTTTCATGGAATTCGAGCGGCGTTGCAAGTGCCTGCACAGCTTGGCACCACTCCGATCCCCATCTGGGTTTCGTGGATGGCAGTCGTGGTTAGCGGAGCCCTTTGCGTGTGGGCTTTTCGGTCATCGGACACCCCTGCATCCTCGAGTAGCCGTGCGTAACCCAAAGAAGGGGCGCGATTTGTCCTGGGTTGCTCTCTATAGCAAAGTACTTTATACTAATCTCGCGTGCCGTCCCGATCAGCGAAAGGAGTCCACCAACCATGCTGAAGCACCCGAGCGCGTTCCTTCCCGTGGCCATGTCCCTCGGTGCCCTCGCCACCGTGCTGATGTTCGTCGCTTTGCACGGAACCGCGCCCCAGGCAGATGAGGGTGCAGCTGCCCACATTTGGCAGCTCCTTATGGCTGCCCAGGTACCTATCGTATTGTTCTTCGCGATCAAGTGGCTGCCGCAGTCACCAAGAGAGGCTGTGCCCATCCTAGGCCTGCAAGTCGCCGCTGCACTAGCAGCGATGGCGCCCGTTTTCTTGTTCCATTGGTAGGGATAGTGCGCTCAGCCGAAAGTCTGCGGGTCGCCGTGTGGGATCATCCTTCAGGCGCGTGTCCGAGGCGGATGGCAGCCAACTCCGTCCAGCCTGAAAGACGGAGACCGAGTCGTAGGACATGCAGCATGTCCCGTGAAGGGCTTAGGTCGTTCGTTTGGCGTCTCTTGCCCAATCCAAAAGGAGCATTCATGAGCACGATTGAAGTGGGGGAGCTGCTGTACGAGTACACCCTCAAGATCACGGGAATGACGGAATACGGAGTCAGTTTAGGGTCGCTGATGGCAGGAGAAGTAGTGCCACCGCCTGAAGGTGCCAGATTCGATGTCGCGTTCGAAGGGGCAGCCAGCGGGCCGAAACTGAAGGGCAAGGTCTCCGGAGTTGACTACTTGCGGCTCCGCGCAGACGGCCGTTTCGAACTCCACATTCATGCAGAGATAACCGCGGACAATGGCCTGAAGATTGCTCTCCAGGCCGATGGCGTGGCCCTCCCGCGAACAGGCAGCAGCATTGCCGATCTCCGCGAGAACGTAACGTTGTTTACCTCTTCAAGAGAGTACACATGGGTGAATGCTCTTCAGGTGTGGGGCATAGGGACAGTAGATCTCGCCGAGCAAGTCATTCAGGTGAAGGGCTATTCGGCGTAACCTCGTCAATATGCAAATGACGTCCAACAACGGCATGCAGCAGACGGCGCTTCGCGCCGCTGCTGATGCCGGGCATTAGGCGGTCATGTGAAGAGGCTTCTTGCCCTCGCGTACTTGGCCTCGTGCGCGGCGTGTGCGACCTCGACGAACACCGGTCTGTCGCAGGGTGGGCCGCAAGCCGTTAGGCTTGAGTAGTCGCAGTGGATAACTTTGATTACGAGGTTCGATGGATCCGAAGCGGCGCAGTTGCTGGAGTCTGGGCG
>JBGPOI010000661.1:0-2680 GCA_041487975.1 Binatia bacterium
CGTAGTGTACGAATCTCTTGCCGTCTGGCTTAGGAGCTTTATCCTGGCAGTGCCCTTCCGGGTAGTGGTGCAGTTTGGGAAATTCATCGTCCGGCAATCGTAGGGGTCCGATTTATCGGACCCGCAAAAGGGCTTGATAAATCAAGCCCCTACAACTTTAGGCGCGGGCCGGTGAGAGAAGCAATCTGGCACACCTTTCGTGAAATTGCACCACTACCCCCTCCTGGTATCCTTCAGGGTCAAGGTCAATCAGCCAGAAGGAGGCGCAGAAAAAGTACCCCAGCCAAACTGAGCACAAAGAACAACAGTGTCCCACTCATCAAGGCGAGAGGCTGGAGAAGCAACACGCCGCCAGGTCGGCGCCGCTCAACTACGAGCAACCACAGGCTCAGGAGCCACAGCAGAAAGAGGGTCAGCGCAACGATCTGCACGCCAAGCTGCTCTCGGCTGTCTCTCCTCCAAAGATGGCGAGAGATAGTCTAACGGTGGCGGAAGGTGATACGTCCGCGAGTGAGATCGTAAGGAGAGAGTTCAACCGTGACTGTGTCCCCGGGTAGAATTTTGATGTAGAACTTGCGCATTTTGCCCGACGCGTGCGCCAAGACAACCACATTTATTCTCTAATTGGACCCGGAACATGGCATTGGGCAGCGTTTCCAGGACCGTCCCGTTTACTTCGATTCCTTCTTTAGCCATCCTGGCCCCTTTTCGTAGCTGATCCAGTTTCCGTGGTCAAGGGTTGATCCATGCGGTATGCGCGTTGCTTTTTCTCCGGTTTCATAATATATGGTTCTGCCTAAGCAGGATAAACTGTGAAGATTCCTGTTGACGATATTAAAACTTCCCCGCTCGAAGTTCATTTCGCCGAGGAAGTCGAAGAACTCAATCGGTTGCTGATTCAGGATGGTGACGCGGACTATCGCTTGACCCGCCCGCTCCAGATCAGCACGATCCATATGCGCTCCGGAGAAGAACTCCTCTTTACCGGCACGATACGTGGCGAGGTGATCGGTCAGTGTGCCCGCTGCCTGGACGAATACCCCCTCCCGTTGGCCCGTGAGTTCTCGGTGATTCTCACTCCCCAACGCGCTCTTGGCCGTGAAATGGAGTTGAATCACGAGGAGTTGGAGGCCAGCTTCTATAGCGGGGAGATGATTGATCTCTCGGCGCTGGTCCGTGAGCAAACCCTTCTCGCTCTGCCGAGCCAGCCCTTGTGCCGCGAAGATTGCCGCGGGCTCTGTGCTCAGTGTGGAGCCAACCTTAACTTGGAGTCCTGCACGTGCCAGCTTGCCTGGCGGGACCCGCGCTTAGCGGTCCTCTCCACCCTGCGGCTCTCCCCCTCTCGGGCGGGGAAATAGAGACACAGTTCTCGGTTCGTGCACGGCTTCGCTGATTCCCACTCATAAGGAACGAACATGGGTCTTCCTAAACGAAAAACCTCACAGTCGAAACGTAACAAGCGTCGCTCGCATGACGCCCTGACTGCGCCGCAGTGGCTTGCCTGCCCGCAGTGTGGAGAGCCGGTCGTGCCGCACCGTATCTGTGCCGCCTGCGGTTATTATCGCGGTAGGCAAGTCATTACGGTCGCGAAGGAGGAATAACCACGCACCCGTCCATGTCCGCGCCATTTCTCTCTGGGCTATTCACTTCATACGACGTCTTCTCGGCGCGAGCCTACGTACCCCACCATGTATATTGCCGTTGATGCCATGGGCGGGGATTACGCCCCTCGCGCAGTCGTCGAGGGAGCACTCCAAGCTGCCCAGGAATACGGTATCGCCGTGCTCTTGGTTGGTGACCGAGAGGTAATTCTGCGCGAGCTGCATAACGCCGGCGGAGAAGAGTCTGCCCTGGTGGCGATTCGTCATGCCAGCGAAGCGATTGAAATGGGCGATTCCCCGGTTGCCGCGCTCCGGCACAAGCCTGACTCGTCACTCCAAGTCGCTTTTCAACAGGTCAAGGCTGGTGAAGCTGCGGCGGTCGTCAGTGCCGGCAACACTGGGGCCGTGCTGGCATTAGCGGTGACCGTCCTCGGCAACCTTGCCGGGGTTGATCGTCCGGCGATTGTCACGGCGCTGCCCACGCTGGGCGGGCATGCATACTTACTCGATGCGGGCGCGAACGTCGAATGCAAACCGTTCCACCTCGTGCAGTTTGCCGTGATGGGAGAGGTGTATGCCCGGGTGGTACGCGGGGTCGCTGAGCCGCGTGTAGGCGTGCTCAGCAATGGCGAGGAAGATTCCAAAGGGACGGATACCACCCGTGCCGCGCACGAGATGCTGAAAAAGTTGCCTCTTCACTACATCGGCTATGTCGAAGGACGCGACTTGAACAGCGGCAAGGCTGATGTGATCGTCACCGACGGATTTACCGGCAACGTGGCGCTCAAGACCATGGAAGGGTTTTCCGACTTCCTGCAGGGGAAATTGCGGTCGGTCTTCACCGCACGATGGCGTAATAAGCTGGCGTATCTCTTGATCCGCAGTTCATTCGCCGACCTGCGTGCGAGCCTCGACCCTTCTGAAATCGGCGGTGCTCCATTTCTAGGAACGGATGGCCTGGCGATCATCGCGCATGGCGCGTCTACGCCCAAGGCGATAAAAAATGCCATTCGTGTCGCCGAGCAATCCTGGCGTGGCGACATCAACCGCCAGATCGTGGACAGCCTGCGCACGCTGAC
>JBGPOI010000662.1:0-2677 GCA_041487975.1 Binatia bacterium
ACCTGGAACGGATACCGCCAACCGCTGACCGCGCGCGAATATCTGTCCTTGGCCGACCTGGTGGCTATTGCCGAGAAGGTCGGCGGCCAGGAACATCACTTCAAGGTCGTGCAGCTCCCTTACAACCTGGCGATGCTCGAATCCCTCACGCAGCGGAACCAGCAAGTAGGAAACGAGACGGTCAATTTTCTTGAGGCCGCGCACTCGCTCGGGATCACGGTCATGGCCAGCGCGACGATTATGCAGGGGCAGCTCGCCCAGCAGCTTCCTGCCGCTATTGGCGAGGCCCTGCGCGGGCTTACATCTGATGCTCAGCGGGCGATCCAGTTTACTCGCTCGACCCCGGGAATCACCACCGCCCTGGTCGGTATGAAATCGGTTGAGCATGTCGAACACAATCTGCAAACGGCCAAGGTCCCACCGGCCACGATGGAGCAGTTCCACCAACTTTTTCGTGAGCGGTCCTAGGGCAACTCCGCGAGCCATCCGTTGGCCCTCCCTCTCATCAAGAGAGTTGGGGTTGGGTCTTGCAATAGCCCCTTTCGTCTGCTGACCCGAGCAAGGGGGAGATGCCAAGGAGCAAGAGCAATGGAGAAAATGCAAAAAGAAAGACCTGCCCCCAAACCCCGCTGGAAACCATACCGCGAGAGCGTCGACGCGGAGCGCCGGTTGTCGCAACCCATTCTGGGAGCGATGGCGGAACTCGGACTCTTTCGCTCGATGATTCCGCCCAGTGCTGGCGGTGAGGAATGGGAGTGGTCCACCTGGCTGCGGGTCGTCGAGGAGCTTTCGACGGTGGAGGGTGCCGTCGGTTGGATTGCAGGCGTCGGCGGATCGGTGAACGCGATTTTCAGTGGCTGGGTCTCCAATGAGGTAGGACGGACCATCGTTGGTCGGGACCCTATTGGGCTCGTTGCTGGAGCAGGAATGCCAACGGGAATTGCACGCCCGGCAGAGGGTGGCTACCGTCTCTCCGGTCGGTGGCAGTTCGGCAGCGGCAGTCCTCACGCGAGCTGGTTCGTGGCGGGCTATACGTTGGAGGGCAAAGTCCCGCGTTTAGGACCGATGATGTTCTTCCCTGCTAAAGATGTAGAGCTGATCGATACCTGGTCCGTCGGAGGAATGCGTGGAACAGGGAGTTATGACTTTGCCGTGCGCGATCTCTTTGTCCCTGCTGACTACACCGTGAACGCGGTCAACGATTCGCCTCTACACTCTGGACCTCTCTATCGGTTGCCCGTCACCCTCACGCTCGCCTCCGGTCTTGCTCCGCTTGCCCTCGGGATAGCCCGAGGTGCGATCAATTGCTTCGTCGAGTTGATGGAGGCAAGAGTTGATCGGTTCACCGGCACTCTGATGCGCGATCGTCAAACCGTCCAGGAACGCGTCGCAAAGGCCGAAGCAACCGTGCGCTCTGCTCGCGCATTTTTGTACGAAACGACGGCAGAGCTTTGGGCAACCGTCAAGGAGCGAGGGTCCCTCACCGAGCAGCAACATGCGCTGGGCCGCTTGGCTCTCATGCACGCAGTGGAGTCTGGTGCATCCGCGGTTGATCTGGTGTACCGTGCGGCGGGGACAGCTGCGATCTTCACGACGAACCTGCTTGAGCGCTTCTTCCGGGACATCCACGTCGCGACCCAACACCGCTTTGCCTCGCCCGAGGAGATGTATCAAGTAGGGAAGGTGCTTCTCGGAAGGTCACATGAGTAACGACGAATCCAGTAGAGAAGGGAGACAAAGAACGAACCATGGGCCGCTTGTCGAGGCTCCGCCGTCTAACGAGACACTGCACCGCATCGCCGCCCGGTTGCGGTTTGGAACGAACCCGAAAGGGCACGTTTTGGCGGCTCGCGGTGAGCGGGAGCGTTAGGCGTACGCGAGAGGTCTATTCATGACCAAGATCGTGATTACCGGGCTTGTCGCAATTCATCTAGCCGCAACCCTTTGGCACGGCAGTGCGCACACTCAGCTCGCCATTACACTTCCGCCCGAGAAGAATATCTTCGTTTATATCGTGATCCTCGTCGCCCCAATCGGGGCCGCCGGTCTTGTATGGACGCGCTACTTCTCAATAGGCCTGTGGGTGTTCTTCCTCTCTATGCTCGGTGCCCTTCTCTTTGGTGCGTATCACCACTACGTACTGGTATCGCCCGACAACATTGGCCATCTGCCTACCGGCACCCCGGAATCTCACTCCCAATTCATCGCCAGCGCTGCCGTAATCGCTTTGCTTGAGCTAGCATCGGCACTCTATGGGGCGTTCTGTTTGGGCTCACACTATGCACAATCACGAGCGTACGCCTAACACCTATCAGGACTCCAATGTCAAGAGGGCAGACGGATGCGTCGCGCGGGGGCGGGGTGGTCGTCCGCGAAACAAACGGGGAACCGTCGCGGCCAAGCGTTTGGGGCTGACTTAATTTCCGTTGCTGGTCACAGCACGTAGGCTGCACCAAACACCGGGGAAAAAGGGGTCAGGTCTTGTATTTTGCATTACCTCTCTTCTGGTCAGGCGAAAAGTGTTATTGCAAGACTTGACCCCTAAATCTCCTCCCTAATTTTAATTTTCGCTTTATATTCGTCATTTGGGACTAAAGAAGGTTTGCTTTCTGTATGGTCCCTCGTCCGTTTCCAGCGCTTTCGAGGAGGTTGTTATGCGTACAGGCGCCACCTTACG
>JBGPOI010000663.1:0-2671 GCA_041487975.1 Binatia bacterium
CGCGCCAGAGCCGCCACCGAATCGCTGGCGACGGTGCTCTGCATATACGCCGCCACTGCTAACAGACTGTTCTTCACGATATAGAACAGCGCCACCAGGATCGTGAAGGAGAACACGACCCGTCTCTCCTCGTGCCAGGGAAGCACGGCGTAGAGAGTGGAGACTACTGGCAGCGAGGCAATCTGAGACGGGTCGTTGATAATCTTGATAAGCGCGAATACTGTCACCGCCCCAACCGCTTCCAACATTGCGCCGGCGACTGCGAGGGGAACCAGCCAGGCCCATCGCCAGCGCGCCGGGGGGTCGAGAAAAGTCAGGCACTTACGGAGAGTAGCGCGTATCATGGATTCGTGCGGCTGTACCCTATCGCGCGCTTCGTTCTTGACAAGCCCCCGAGGAACAGGAGTTCTCGCCTCCGGTCAGCCGAGGTCGTACCGGTCCTGGCCGCGCCAATGAGCAGGAAATTCGGCAGGGCCATATCGGCTTTCCCTGCGATAGGGCAAAGACATCCTACACGGTCTTTGCCTCTTCCGCATGCTCCAGCTTTTTTTGGACCTGACTCTCGATCCAGGCATAGGTGCAGGCCAATCCCTCCTCAAGAGCAATCTCGGGTTCCCACCCCAGCACCCGTCGCAGCCGAGTGTTGTCCGAGTTGCGTCCCCGCACGCCTTGCGGACCAACCACGTGCTTTTTGCGAATACGAATGCCCGCGATCTCGGCGATCATATCCGCCACCTGGTCGATAGTGACCGGACGATCCTGCCCAAGATTGAGGGGATCGCCATAGTCCGATCGCATCAATTTGTAGAGGCCGGTGACACAGTCATCGATGTAACAAAATGAGCGGGTCTGCTCTCCGTCACCCCAGATCTCCAGCTCGGGATTACCGGTCAGCTTGGCAACGGCAATCTTACGACACAACGCCGCCGGGGCCTTTTCGCGTCCCCCTTCCCAGGTTCCCAGGGGACCAAAGATGTTATGAAAACGGACGATGCGGGTCTCGATTCCATAGTCTTCGCGGTAATGCAGACAAAGCCGTTCGCTGATCAGCTTCTCCCACCCATAAGCGTCCTGTGGTTGGGCTGGGTAGGCATCTTCTTCTTTGAGAGGGATAACGGTGGTCTCCTGCTGCTTGTACTCGGGATACACACACGCGGAGGACGTATATAAATACCGCCTGACACCGTTTGTCCGCGCTGCCTCCAAGGTATGGAGGTTAATGAGCGCATTGTTGTGCAGGATCTGCCCGTGATGGGATGAGATGAACCCCATACCGCCCATGTCGGCCGCCAAGGCGTACACTTCGTCTACGTCACGCGTGGCTTCTAGAGCATGCTCCCAACGTCGCAAATCAAGAATCGCAAACTCATCAGCATCGGTCGCGTTGAACTCAGGATATTTCAGGTCTACACCACGCACCCAGCAGTCCTGGCGCTTGAGAAAGGTGACCAGGTGGTGACCGATAAATCCCCCAGCTCCGGTAACGAGCACCTTCATCATCATCTCCCACCGCTCAGCGTCTCTACCGTTTCCGCTGCGTCTGTCGCAGCAGGAAAACTACCCAGCACCACCCCGCTGCGCATTATTCAGCGATCAGCCAACGCTTGCCGAGGACGAGCTCTCGCAGCAAAAAGAGGCCGGTTCGCCAAGCCAGGGTTAGCGTTGCCGCGCTCGGCTTATGAGTCCCACCCATCCGGCGTAATTCCTGGGTCGGGAACTCCTTAATCTTCATCCCTAACTTCTTCGCCCGGATCGTGCTCTGCAGTTCAATCTCGTGCAGTGGGGCATCCAGTTTCATGCGCTTCATAGAGTCTAACCGGAACCCGCGGTAGCCATTGCAGGCATCCCATACCCCGGACCTCCAGATAGCTCGTACAATCAGACTGTAGGCAATGCTTCCCATCTTGCGAATACGGAAGAGATCATCGCTATCGTCACTACAGGAGCCGGCAAGGATGAAGCGACCGGCAATGACCAAGTCGTAGCCCTCGTCAAGATACGCGAGCATCGTCGGAAGGTCACTCGGGGCCTCGTTTCCGTCGGTGCTGAAAAACACGACCCGCTCGGTTTCTACGAGCCCCTGTGCTTGCAGGAACGCATTTCCCCGTCCCCGGACTGCTTGCAAAACATAGGGAATTGCACGGGCCTGGTAGATATCCAACGTCCCGTCCGTCGAGCCGGCGTCGATGGCCAGTACCCGGTCGAAGAGGGCAAAAGGAATGAGCGGGGCAAGCTTTTCCAGTGCTTCTCGCTCATTGTAGGAGAGCAAGACCAATGTTGTTGAGCCGAGCTTCATGGGCTGAGGCAATCTACCTCTCTCCGAGAACTCGTTCAAGTTCTTCCCGAGGTCGCGGTCCGTCACAGCCGCTTCCGCAACCAGCTCGACCGCATCAGGAACGTCGTAAAGTGCGGGTCCCGAAAGACGGCAGCGTTTCCCTCTTGCACGTCGGCTTGCGAGACCTTTTTGATAAGATCGGACGCGTAGCTCTTTTGGCTCCGTTCAAAATTTGTGATGACAACCCACTCACAACCCTCCAATACCTCCTTCAGCCTCTGCTCGTTTGGCAAGTCGAACGCGCGCCGGTCGGCGTACCAATGGATCTGTGGATAGTTCGCGCCAATCACAACGGCGTCTGATGAGGTGTGCTCGCGTAAGAACTGCATTGCCTTA
>JBGPOI010000664.1:0-2618 GCA_041487975.1 Binatia bacterium
TATCTCCGACTACCGAAGTGCTCCTCTCAGAATTGCGGGAGGAATGTGAGCGTGTCTCGGCTCTTATTCGCCGCTTAGAATCTACGCCGGTGTCAGAGCGAGAGCGGGACGAAATTCTCGGAGAGCTTAGCGCTGCGGTGTTTCACCTGCATACGCACACTGCAGGACTAGACGAGTTCTTGTGCGAGGCTGAATAGGTTCAAGGAAATCTCATAATGCGGCCGCGCCTACGGCAAAGGAAGCGCAGTGGAACGCCCTGAGGGAGGTCGAGCCGAGACGCGCAAGCTGGCCGCCATCATGTTCACCGACATGGTCGGCTTTAGCCGCCAGATGGGCGCGGATGAAGTCCGTATGCTGCGCCTGCTCGACGTCCACAATCAGATCATTCAGCAGGCTGTGGCTGCGCATCATGGCATGGTTATCAAAACTGTCGGTGATGCCTTTCTGGTGGACTTTCCTTCCGTCGTCCACGCCGTGCAGTGCGCCCAGCAGATTCAAGCCCACCTCCAGGCCCACAACACTGAGAAAGAGAAAGCTGAGCAGATCCACGTCCGCATCGGTATCCATTCAGGTGATATCATCCAGCGCGATGGCGATGTGTTCGGTGATGGCGTCAACATTGCGGCTCGGCTACAAGCGTTAGCCGAGTCCGACACCATCTGCATCTCAGACGTAGTGTATCGGGACGTGGCCAAGAAAGTCGCTTTGGGGACGGTCGTATCCTTGGGGCGGCCAAAGTTGAAGAACATTGCCGAACGATTCCAAATCTACGCGCTTCTGCCCGAACCACCCAAGGGGTTGCGTCAAGCCTTACGAATACAACGACTAAAACTCTCCCGTAGGGTGCGCCCTGCGCACCAAGTGATGGTAGCAGGGTTGGTGCTCATTGCAGTGACCGCCTTGACCGTGCGGTATCTTTCTCGCCCTCCACTCAGTCCTCAGTCCTCAGCACTCGTTACTCAGGAAGCGCCGGCGCTTCCGCTGCCCGACAAACCCTCCATCGTTGTCCTGCCCTTTGACAACATGAGCAGAGATCCCGAGCAGGGGTATTTCAGTGACGGTATCACCGAGGACATTACGGCTGACCTCTCCAAAATCTCGAGTCTCTTTGTCATCGCCCGCAATTCAGCCTTCACCTACAAGGGAAAGGCGGTGAAGGTGCAAGACGTGAGTCGAGAGATGGGCGTACGGTATGTTCTGGAAGGTAGCGTCCGCAAGTCTGGTGACCGGGTACGAGTCACAGCACAGCTAATTGACGGCACGACAGGTGGCCACCTCTGGTCCGAGCGCTTCGACCGTCCATTCAAAGACATCTTTGCCCTGCAAGACGAGATCGTGCAGAAGATCGTGACGACGCTAAAACTCCAGCTCACCGTGCAGGAGCAAGGGTACATCGTGCGCAAACACACGGACAATCTGGAGGCCTATGATGCCTTCTTGCGCGGGATCGAGTCGTTTTTCCGCTACACACAGGAGGCCAATGCCCAGGCACGGCAACTGTGGGAGAAAGCCGTTGCGTTGGACCCGCAGTATGCGGAGGCGTACGCGTACCTGAGTTGGACCTACTACCGGGAATGGATCTTGCGCTGGAGTACGGACCCCCAGAACCTAGAGCACGCGTTGGCGCTGGCGCAACAGGCCGTTGCTCTGGATGACTCTCTACCGGTAGCCCATTCGGTCTTGAGCTTTGTCTATGCGCAGAAACAGCAATATGACCAAGCCATCGCCGAGGGTGAGCGGGCTATCGCCCTCGATCCCAACAATGCCGACAGCTATACATGGCTGGCAGCGGCGCTACTCTTCGCGGGCCGACCCGAAGACACCTTGCGGATGACGGAGCAGGCGATGCGTCTCAACCCCCACTATCCGTCCATCTACTTAAACGCCGTGGGCACGGCCTACATCTTGACCGGGCGGTATGCCGAGGCGATCGCCACGCTGCAGGAAGACATCAGTCGGAGCCCCAGTAATCTGTTTGCCCACCCCCTTCTGGTTTACAGCTATGTGCTGCAGTGGGCCAATCAACAGAGTGCGGATGCCCAGACGTTGGCGCTGGCGTTGGCAGCGGCGCAACGGCTCGTCGCCCTCAATGACTCCCACCACACGGGTCACCAGGTTTTGGGCACGGTCTACCTGTGGCAAAAGCAGTATGATCCGGCCCTTGCCGAGCTGGAGCGGGCCATTACCCTCGATCCCAACGGGGCTGAGGGTTACGCGATTCTGGCTGAGACGTTGAGCCGTGTCGGTAGGCCAGAGGAAGCGGTGGGAATGGTAGAGCAGGCGCTGCGCCGCAAGCCCCTTATTGCGGACTGGCACTTAGACAGCATAGGCACTGCCTATGACTTGGCCGGGCGGCCTGAGGAGGCAATTGCCCCTCTGAAGCAATATCTCAGCCACTACCCCAACATTCTCGGCGCCCATCTGACCCTAGCGGCGGTCTACAGCGAGGTAGGCAAAGAAACGGAGGCGCGGGCCGAGGCGGCGGAAGTGCTGCGGCTCAATCCCCAGTTCTCGTTGGAGGTTCACAAGCAGAGAGTGCCGATCAAAGACCCGGCGGTCTTGGAGCGTCACCTTGCCGCTTTACGCAAGGCGGGGTTGAAATAAACGATGAACGATGA
>JBGPOI010000665.1:0-2606 GCA_041487975.1 Binatia bacterium
GTTGCTCTCAGGGGCGCCCTCGGGGGTAGAACTGCGCGCGGCGGTCTCATTGCCATGGGTGTCATAGGCGAAGACCGTGCGGCGTGTGAGCGTCCCATCGGCCGCGTATGAGCGGGTCTCCGTCTTGTGTCCTTCAGCATCGTAGGTTGAGACGTGGTGACTTTCCGACGCCCCATTGGCGTTATACACGTTCACTTCCGTCTCGTTCCCCTGGGTGTCATAGGTAAAGACAATTTTGCCGCCGACCGTGCCCTCGGAGGTGTAAACAACGTGCTCGGTGCTGTTCCCACTCTTATCGTAAGCGTCCGTGCTGGCAGGTTTCTGTTCTCCGGGCTCCCAGGTGCCGTCCTTCTCTATTGGCACCGCAGTAGCAACGGACACCGAACGAACCGGACCATTGATCCTTTGGAGTTCTCGTGTCGTTTTCCTCGCCCCACCTCCCCCCGGGCGAAACCTCTGCTCACAGGAGATGCAGAGGAAACCAAGCGCGAGAACGATCAGGACCCGTTTCATGATCTGTCCGTAGAGAGGTACGGAAACGAACAAGATGACAAGAGGGCTGCGGGTGACGCGGCTGCCGCTTTACCCGCGGCAATCCGCCGTTTACCCACAACCAGTGACAGCGCGGCGGAGTCGTCACTGGTCAATGGAGGGGAAGTGGAGCCGAAGGGAATCGAACCCTCGACCTCTTGAATGCCATTCACAAGCCACTGAATTACAAAAATCCTTCTCGTGTGCAAGTTTACGTGGTCCGCCCTGTGTTTAGCAGCTTTTCTGCTTACGTTGTAGTACGATGGAAATCGCTCAATTTTGATAGCCAACAGCCACCAAAACAGCCACCAGAAAATAGAGGGACAAATGCAGAAAAGCAGGTTACACGCTGGGGAATGCGTACCAACCTGCTCTTCCACACTCGATACAGAACTTGCTCCCGCGGGATTCTCAAAGCCACAGCTCGGACAGTGCATGCTGCCTCTTTACTCCCTTTGCCCTTGCGGTAGCAAGAGAACATTCCGTCGGGGAAAACGCTGTCCGAGCGCAGGACATAAGCCGTGAGCGTGCGCGACTGGCTGCCCCGGCTGGCTTGGCAGCGGACCGCCAGAGAGCCTGTAGAGCACTTCCTCTCTTGAGAGGGCAGGAATCCGAAACGTCGAAAGGGCGTGACCAGCTAAGCTCAGAGAGAGAGGGTGGTTGGATCATCGTGAGGCGGAGTGAATATCGAGGAAGGGCTTGATGGGCTACAGTAGCGGCAACTTCTCACAGAACGACGAAGAAGGAAGAAAGCGCCATGCCACTGTATCTCTGCCGCTGGCCCAACGGTGATTGCTCGATCGTCTGGGCACGCACGAAGGAAGACGCCATCATGGAACTCGATCAGGTGGGCAATGCCGAAGGCTGTCCCATTACTCAGCTCCGTCAGTTTCAGGTGCATTTCAGGCTCACCGACGACGGGAAGCTGGAGTGCGAGTCGCTGGGGGAAGGGACGAGCGAACGGCTCTTTACGCTGGCCTACCCGGTGTTAGAGCAGACGCTGGAGAAAGTGTACGGGGAGATGGACTGCAACCAAGAGGTCTTCAAGCCCGAGCAACAGGCGCGGATTCAAGCGGCTATCGAACAAGAGCGCAAGCGGGTGCGTGTTGAGTCTGAAGACATCGTCGAGCCGGAGACAGGGATAGGCCGGGACATCAAGAAGCAAACCGGGATGGCGAGTCCGCTCATCAATCGCATCGTGCAGCAAACCGCTCAGGAGATCCTGAAGGACTTTAAAGGGCAGGGCAAGCCGCACTGAGCGGAGGAGATCTGCGCTTTGTCGTGCTGGATCGTGCGGGCTCACCTGCCGCTTCCGGAGCAGGTCGTCCGCTGGTCCCGGTGGCGCCGCCGGCACCACGCCACTGCCCAGCGCTCTCACGGCAAACACTGGGTGCGAGCAGAATGAACGAACGACAACTGTAGGATTAAAGCCCCTCACAAAATCGCAGATTATCAATCGCCCCGCTTGTTCTGGTGGAGTCTCCCTCCCTGGGAGGAACCTCGATATCGGAGGAAGTCTCAGGAACCATGAGATGAGATAGAAGCCCTCGGTGAAAGCGATGCAGCAGACACGGACGCCTACGAAGAAGACAACCCATCGGCAGACTCCACACAACCCTTCTCCTCGTAGGCGTAGGTCTAGAACGGTACAGAAGCGGCAATATAAGCAGAAGCCATCCGACCCCCCTACTGTACCCTTGCGCAAGGATTCCGCCAAAGAAGGCCGATATATTTTTCCACCTGAGTACTGGGCTGAGTACTGGGCCAAAGAGTGGAAATTCATTCTCGAATGCCTGGGAGTAAGGCCCTCGCGCCAGTCGGAGAAACGGTGGACTGACTTCTATGCTGCCGCTGGTGCTTTCCGCGAAGAAGGAGATGCTGCCTTGCCGAAGTTCCTCCGCCAGGGCGGATGGGATGATGGAATCTTTTCGGCGTTACTGAACGAGAAAGTGAAAAAAACCGACCTGCTAGCCTTCGCTATCGCAGAATCTTTGGCAGGACTCCGTCACCGTGAGGTGAGGTCTGAAGGAAGCCGGCGACAGCACTGCGAGGCGAGGAATACGAACGACATAGAA
>JBGPOI010000666.1:0-2591 GCA_041487975.1 Binatia bacterium
ACCCTAGTGAGGCGGAGGATTTCACCACGGTTCTCAATCCTCACTCGTTGGAGACGTTGACTTCCTGCTGGGTGGAACCAAGCCTTGCCGGCGCAACGCTCGGCAGTCGCTATCAATTCGAGCGGCAGGGGTATTTCTGTGTTGATCCGGATTCTTCTCCGGGGTCGCTGGTATTCAATCGCACCGTCACCTTAAAAGATGCGTGGGCCAAGATCGAGAAAACCCAGAGTAGCGCAGAGTAAGGAGAGGCTCTCCCACAGGAGAAAAGCTGTCTCTCACCTCAAGAGGAAGCAATGAAAGCTACGGCAATCGGCCTGCTCGTCGTCAGTGCATACTGGATCGAGCAAGGGATCGTGACGCTCGGCAAAGACACCCTACAAGGTGTGGAAGGCATCGTTTTGGGGGTGCTGTTACTTCCTCTGGCGAAGTATCTGTGGAGCAAAGATCTGGGTGGCTCTCGTTCCGCGAAAAGAAGATAGGCGACTGCCCGGCCGTTGAAGAAGAGAGAAGTGGCGGCCGTCATCTCTGGCGGCCGCCGGCAGCGAAACTTAACAAGGTCGAACATAGGCAACGCCCTGCTCGGAGCAGAGCAAATATCCCCGCGGAGCAGGTCACAGGGAGGTCCTGACGCTCTGCGTCGTTCCCTTTGGGAATGCGCGCCCGCTAGATTTATCAACAACCCGGTACTGAGGGGTTGATCGTGCTGGTCTGCACGACGTCATCAAAACTGCACACCAGGGTAGCCGTCGGGTAATCGCTGACGATAACCCCATCGAGAAGGGCGGGCGAGGTCTTCTTCTTGGGGCCACTCTCAATGAACCCTACCGTCCCAAGGAAGTCCGGGGGGGGAGGGGCATTCCCGCATATTTCGATTGGCGCAACCGCTTTCTTGGCCTTCGCCGGGTTCTTCCCTAGGATCGTTCCATCGTAGAGATGGGAGGGGGGGCTGTTCAGGTCGCTATTGAGACCTGAGGTAGCTAGATCTACGCTGAGGTTGAGGTCATTCCCACTCTGGGTGATTGCGATAGTGATGGGAATAGGACTGGATGGCAGTATGATACTCCCTAACAACTGACCACAAGTCGCCGTGCCTCCCCAGGTCCCGGTCAGGTCAATCGCTGCCGCTTCCTTTACCATCGGCCCCAGCAGCAGGATTCCGACAAGACTGCCTACTATCTTCGTGAATTTTTTCATTGTCCTCTCCTTTTCCTTCTCGGGCAGAGTCTATTCCCGGCCCGCGTTAATCTGAACCAACCGTTTAGACAACCAGCACTCCTCTGGCCAGCCGTCGGCTTAGAGCCTGCTTTTTATACCATAAAAGAATATAAAAATAAATGATTCATCCAAAATATGGTTAATCGTATCGTTTTAGTGGCAGGATAAGGTTTTGGTTGCTCAAGAGGCAACTGCAGAGAAAGTTCCCGACAATCAGGATGCTGCCGACCATGATCGAGCGCTTGAGGTAGGAGATTCCCAGATTGGCCCGGGCAGTCGAGCGAACGTGTCGGAAACGATACCCGCGTGCCATTTCCCAGATTTGTGTTTTCTTTGTGGCGAATAAAAAACGAAAATGATATGCTGAGTTTATGCTGGATAAGAGACCCTTGCTCAAAGGACGCGGGACATCAGACAACCCGTCTAACCGGTTCGAATCGATTTCTTACAGCCCAGACCCGGAGGTGTGGGGCCAAGAAGACATCCCACAGCCTGCGACACAACTGTTGCGCGACCCAGCGCGGACTATCCTCTCCTATAACGAAAGTCCTGACGTCGGCTTCACGGTCAGCCTCAATCCATATCGTGGCTGTGAGCATGGCTGTATCTACTGTTATGCGCGGCCCACTCACGAGTGGCTCGGTTTTTCCGCTGGCCTCGACTTTGAAACCCGGATTCTCGTTAAGGAAGAGGCTCCTCGACTGCTGCACGAGGCCCTCGCTTCTCCCTCCTGGCAGCCTCAAGCAATCGCCCTGAGCGGAGTGACCGACCCGTATCAGCCGATTGAACGCCAACTGCGGCTTACCCGGCGATGTTTAGAGGTGCTCGCCGCCTGGCGCAATCCCGTTGCCGTCGTTACCAAAAATGCACTGGTCGCGCGCGACAGCGATCTGTTCGCCGAACTCGCGCAGGTCAACGCGGCGGCGGTCTTTATCTCGATCACGACTCTCGACTCACAGCTTGCGCGCGTTATGGAACCTCGCGCTTCCACTCCGTCCAGGCGGCTGACAGCCATCGACTGCTTAGCTCAGGCTGGAGTCCCTGTCGGTGTTATGGTCGCGCCGGTGATCCCAGGACTCACTGATCACGAAGTCTCGGCTATCCTCCAAGCCGCGGCCCAAGCCGGAGCCCAATTTGCCGGGCATACGATCGTGAGATTGCCGTATAGTGTGAGCGACCTGTTCACGCAGTGGTTAGAGGCTCACTATCCCGAGCGCAAGAACAAAGTGCTCAACCGCATCCGCGCGATCAGACTAGGAAAACTGAACGATCCACGTTGGCACACTCGCATGCGCGGCCAAGGGATGTTTGCCGAGTCCATCCATGCCTTGTTTACAGCAGCCTGCCGGAAGGCGAAGCTCTCTCTCGCTGGTCCG
>JBGPOI010000667.1:0-2561 GCA_041487975.1 Binatia bacterium
CCGCGGGTGGAGCCTACCACCAACTTGCCATGCTCATACACCAGTTCGATCGCCACCCCGTCGATTTTCGCTTCGGCGACATACTCGATGGGCTCGTCACGCTTGAGTAAGCGCTGGATGCGTTCCTGAAACTCTTGCATCTCCTCGCGACTCACCACGTTGCTGAGCGAGAGCATGGGCAGCGAATGGCGGACCTGCGTAAACTCGGTCAGCGGTGGCGCGCCGACGCGCTGGGTGGGAGAGAGCGGGTCGCGCAGTTCCGGGTATTGGGTCTCCAACTCGACCAGGCGACGAAACAACCGGTCATACTCGGCATCGCTGACGAGGGGGTCATCAAGGACGTAGTAGCGGTAATTGTGCAGTGTGAGTTCCTGGCGCAGGCGTTCCACCTCCGCCTTGACGTTTCTGTCCGCAGGCATGGTTCCCTTTTACCGTAACGAGGGGGGCGAAAAAAAGCGGCCCTTGAAGGATGCTCCAAGGGCCGCGCGGGGGACGGACGGGACAGTGGTTATGAAACTTTGCTCACGTTGGCGGCTTGCAGGCCTTTGTCGCCGTTGACGATGTCAAACTGCACTTCCTCGCCGGCGTTCAGGCTGCGGTATCCTTCTTGTTGAATGGCTGAGAAGTGGACAAAGACGTCCTCTCCTCCTTCGTGTGTGATGAACCCATATCCTTTTGAGTCATTGAACCACTTCACCTTCCCCCGCGTCATACCACCTCACCTCTTTCCTGGACCGTTTGCCGGTGGGGACCCGGCGTGCGTCGGCGTGTTGTTTGCCGACAACAGTAGAGAACGGCCACCAATTTGTCAAGGAAATTGGGTAGTGAGTAGTGGTACAATTTCGTGTTTGGCTATTGAGGCAACCGTCAGCCGCTCTTGTCATGAGGTTTGGTAGGGGCTTGATTCATCAAGCCCTTTTACGGGTCCGATAAATCAGACCCCTACGAGTACCGGACGATGAATTGCCCAAACTGCACCACTACCGGAGTAAGGGCCTCTTTTACCCCTGTTCCAGCGGGATGGTGACATGATAGAGCTGCCGGCCGCGACCAAGCGAGACGAGCAGACTCTGGCTCAGGCGCGCGTCAATGATCTTGCGGCGGAACTCGGCTACGGTTTTGGTCTGCGTACCGGAGAGCCCGAGAATTGCGTCTCCGCGCTCGACGCCGATACGGGCCGCCGGGCTGCCCGGCCGCACCTTCTTCACTTCGAGTCCGTCTTCACTCTCAGTCACGGCCAGACCGAGCAACTGCCAGGCTAAGGCATCGGCTTTTTCTTGGGGAAACCGGCTAGCGGTGACGGCAACGTCTTCTTCCCCGCTGCCGCGCCGCACGCGCAGCCGCAGGGTGTCGCCGCTGTTGTACTCGCGCTCGCGTTGCCAATACTCTTCAGCGGAGTGCAGCGGACGACCGTTGCACTCGAGTAACACGTCTCCACGCTGGAGTCCGGCGTTCGCCGCCGGGCTGCCCGGCTCGACCCCACGCACCAGAATTCCTTGTTTCTCTTTTAACGAAAAATGAGAGGCCAGCTCGGGTGTCACCGTTTGCACGACCAGGCCGATCCACGGCGACTCCACTGCACCGTGGCTAATCAGTTCTTGGACGATGCGCTTGGCGCGAGAGATAGGGATAGCGAAACCAATGCCCTGGGCTTTGCCGTAAATAGCCGTGTTGATGCCGATCAACTCACCTTTGATGTTGAGCAGCGGCCCGCCGGAGTTGCCCGGGTTGATCGAAGCATCGGTCTGGATGAAGTCATAGTACCTGCGCCCATCAGTATTAAGCGAGCGGTTCAAGGCACTCACCACACCCGTAGTGACAGTATGCGACAGACCAAAGGGGTTACCGATGGCGATCACGGTTTCACCGATCATCAAGTCGTCGGAACTCCCAAGCGGGAGATAGGGGAGGGGTTTCGGGTCATCAACTTTGAGCACCGCTAGATCTGAATCCGAGTCGGCGCCCACCAGCCGGGCGTTGAGTTTTTTGTCGTCGGCAAGCTGTACCTGGATCTTGCCCGCCTGAACCACTACATGCTCGTTGGTCAGCACGTAGCCGTCCGCACGGATGACGACCCCGGAACCCAAGCTCTGCTCGGTCTGTCGTTGCTGGAAGGGTTGGAAGAAGTCGCGAAAGAAGTCATCGAAGAGAGGATCGCCACCGAAGGGATTAGCCCTGCGCTCGACTTCCTGGGCCGCAACGATGCTGACCACCGCCGGGCTCGCCTTTTCCGCGGCGACCACGACCGCGCTGCGGCGGCTCACGTCTTGGGCAAAAGCAGAGAGGGACAGAGGCAGAGATAGAGATAGAGACAAAGCTAGGGCTCGAAGTGTTATCATGGAATCGGATGTGGCCCTCCTCAATTTTTGCCTTTTCTGCAATCCGCTTCGGCCTGGCTTTTCCTTTGGCCATGCCTTCCACAATCGCCAGCCGGTTGCTGTTGCGTGACACAATGAATCGCGCCGAGACCCCAGAGCAGATCCGTGCAGGGGACGCCGATCACCTGACGGCTGGGAAACAATCCCTGCAAGGTGGCGAGCGCCCGCTGGTCGTTCGCGCAG
>JBGPOI010000668.1:0-2532 GCA_041487975.1 Binatia bacterium
GCTCAACAAGTACGTTGCGGCGGCGATCAGTGCCGAGCAGGGGATCGTAAACACCCAGGCCCACACCACCGTGCGCGCCACTCCCCAGCGCACGGCCGAGAAGCGTCGGGCAGCCCCCACGCCGATGATCGCACCGGTAATAGTGTGGGTGGTGCTGACCGGGATGCCCGCATAGGCAGTGCCAAGCAAGGTGATGGCGCCGGCAGCCTCGGCGCAGAATCCACTCACCGGTTGCAGCTTGGTGATACGCATGCCCATGGTGCGCACAATGCGCCACCCGCCGGAGAAGGTACCGAGCGCGATCGCGGCGTGACAGAGCAGGATCACCCAGTAGGGCACATAGAACGTCGGGCCGAGGTAGCCGGCATTAAAGAGCAGCAGCGCAATGATGCCCATGGTCTTCTGGGCATCGTTAGTGCCATGGCCCAAGCTATAGAACGCCGAGGAAACCAGTTGCAGACGGCGAAAGTAGTGATCGACCCGGCCAGGCGTCGCTTGCCAGAACAGGTTCAGTACGATCACGATGAAGGCCACACCGAGCACCAACCCCAGGATCGGGGAGAGCACAATAAAGATGGCGATCTTGCTAAAGCCGCTAAGAATCACTGCTCTGAACCCCGCCTTGGCCACCGCCGCGCCGGCGAACCCGCCGATGAGCGCGTGCGACGAACTAGTCGGCAGACCATAGACCCAGGTGATGAGGTCCCAGACAATGGCTCCCATCAATCCGCCAAAAATGACATGGGCGTCCACCACGGCAGGATCGATCACGCCTTTGCCGACCGTGGTTGCCACCTGCACGCCAAAGCCGAAGGCGGCAACGAAATTAAAAAACGCCGCCCAGATCACCGCCTGGAAGGGGGAAAGCACGCGGGTCGAGACCACCGTGGCAATCGAGTTGGCTGCGTCGTGAAAACCGTTAATGAAGTCGAAGATCAGCGCGACGATAATGAGGAAGACGACAAGTTCCATTCCTGCTCCTGCAGAAGCCTGCCTTCTTCTGCCGCACCGGAGGAGCGGAGTCAATTGGCTATGCCAAATAATGGGGGTGTATTCCCGGAGTCTGGAGCGGTGAGAGGGAGAAGGATATGCACTGTCGTGCCTTGGTTAATCTGACTCTCGATGCGCAGAGACCCACCGTGGGCCTGGACGATATGCTTGACAATCGCGAGTCCGAGGCCGGTGCCGCCCAATTCGCGCGAGCGCGCTTTGTCTACACGATAGAAACGCTGCGTCAGGCGCGGAATCTCCGATTCAGGAATCCCGCAGCCGGTATCCGCTACCATCACTTCCAGCCATTCTCCTTCCAGTTCCGCAGCAAATTCCATCCCATTTGGACCTTGGACCTTGGACCTTGGACCTTGGACTATCTTCGCCGTTACCGTCACTGTCCCACCCGCGGGCGTATACTTGATGGCATTGTCAATCAGATTGAGGAGGACCTGGTGGAGACGGTCGCTATCGCCGAGCAGCAGCGGCAGCTCAGGCGGCAACTCCTGTATCAGCTTGACGCCGCCACGTTCAGCCTTGTCCTTGACGACCTCGAACACCTCACTGGTCAGCTCGGCAAGGGCAATCTCGTCATGGCGCAGTTCTACCGCGCCTAACTCCAGATTTGACAGGGTGAGCAGGTCGTCGATGAGCCGGCTAAGGCGCTCGGAGTGACGGTCGATGATGGTGAGAAAGCGCGCGGCCGTGTCCGGGTCTTTGAGCGCGCCGTTCAAGAGAGTTTCGGCGTAGCCTTTGATGGCAGTCAGCGGCGTACGCAGTTCGTGTGAGACATTAGCGACGAAGTCCGCCCGCATCGACTCCAACCGCTTGAGTTGTGTGAGGTCGTGAAAGACCAATACATAGCCGCTGACCGTCGTGCCGTCTTCGCTCACCTGCACGGCACTCACCGATAGGTAGCGTTGTCCCTTTCCCTCGATCTCAATCTCGCGGGTCACCGGCGGATCGCTGGGCCGTCGGTTCGCGACCTCGCGCAGGAGTTCTTGCAGCAGGGGGTGGCGAGAGAACGCCTGCAGCGGTTTGCCGCGCCAATCCTGAGTAGCAGGCAAACCGAACAATTCTTGCGCCGTGCGGTTACACAGGACAACGTTGCCGGCCGGATCGACCACGACCACTCCCTCAGCCATACTTTGCAACACGGCTGCGAGTTTTTTCCCCTCGCTTTGTAGAGTCCGAGTCTGCTCATAGTGGCGAGAGACGAGCTGCTGAAGCCCTCTTTCCAGGGCGCCAACCTCGTCTTCGTCCCACACCGGGAGAGAAGGAGGCAAGTCTCGCTGCGGGGAGGCAGTGACGAACTCGTGCAGACTCGCGAGGCGGCGGTGCAGCCGCAGGCCGAAGAGGAACGCGCCCAGCGGTACAGCCAAGCCGAACAGGAGGAATCCGTACCAGAGGAAGTGGGAGCGGAAAGAAAAGGGCAGGTCAGGAAACAGCAGGAGACTCGCCAGCGCGCAGACGGCGAGCACAGGAAAAAGGACGATCAGAAAAAGGACGCTATTCCTCCAACGCATCGGGATTACATTTATA
>JBGPOI010000669.1:0-2523 GCA_041487975.1 Binatia bacterium
ACGAAGCGCCAGCCCTCCCTTTCCACCCCTTCCTTGATTTCCTGCAGGCGTCCTGACACGCGGCGCTCGACCCACTCTGCCGCCAGATAGCGGGCAATGAGAAATGCGACGGTGGCACCCACGGTGGCACCAATCAGACTGAACAACGCTCCGGTGAACGGCCCAAAGAGCGCGCCCCCCGCTAGCGTGAGGATAGAGCCGGGGAGAAAAAGCGCCGGGGCGATCGTGTAGATCTCGATGTACTCCGCCTGCCACCACCAACCGCTGCGTTCCACCCACGCCGTGACCGCTTCGGCAGTCAGCTGATCACGGTTGAGCCAGGCCAGCGCGATGCCGGCTGCAAGAAACACAAACAAAACGATACGCAGTACCTGAGCTTTCATACACAAATTCTCCCTTATGCACTTGCTGATCGAGCCCCTTCAAACGTGTAGGGACCAGCACTTCCCTGAAAGGGCAACAGCAGGAGTTGTCCGAGATTGAGCGAGGTGCGGTAGTCGCTCAGACCAATCTCCATTCCCAGTTGCCCGCGTGCAGGTTGGGCACGGTACGTCCCGCAGAGCCGATCCCACCAGGAGACGGAAAAGCCGAAGTTCGAGTTGGTCTCGACCACCCGCGTCGAGTGGTGGATGCGGTGCATGTCCGGGGTGACGATGGCCCAGCGCAGCCAGTGATCGATGGACTCCGGCATCGCCACGTTGCCGTGGTTGAAGACAGACGACGCATTCAGGATGACCTCAAAGGCGACCACCGCCCACGGCACCGCGCCGAGCAATACGACCACCGCGACTTTGAGGCCGAGTGAAAGGAAGATCTCAATGGGGTGGAAGCGCAAGCCTGTGGTCGCGTCAAAACCGAGGTCGGCATGATGGACGCGATGCAGGCGCCAGAGTACCGGCACAGCATGAACCATCACGTGCTGCAGGTAGACGGCGAAGTCGAGGACCAGCAGTGTGACCACCACCGCTGCCCACGGAGGAAGTGTCATCCAGTGCAACACCCCTATCCCTCGCTCTGTTGCGAACACGGCGGCTGCATACGCGGCCCCTCCCACTGTGATCCGCACGAGGATCATGTTGAGGAACGTGAGGCCGAGGTTTGTCACCCAGCGCTTGCGGCGCGGTTGTGTGAGCAGCCGACGAGGGCGCGCGTATTCCCAGACAACCATGGTGGCAAAGACACTCAAAAACACGCCGAAGCGCACGAGGAGTTCCATATGCGCGTCTCCTATGAGGTTCTCTGACCCGTCGCCACAGGCAGCCCATGTGCCCGCCAATCTGCCACTCCATCCTCCAGCCGCACAGCACGAAAGCCCTGTTCTTGCAGCAGCTCGACAGCTTGTGCAGCGAACACGCAGTAGGGACCGCGGCAGTACGCGACAATCTCCTGATCGTGGGGGAGTTCCGCGAGGCGATCTTTGAGTTCCTGTAGGGGGATCGAGATAGCGCCAGCAATGTGGCCAGCGCGGTACTCTTCTGCTGGCCGCACGTCCAAGACAGTGACCTGCCCCTTGCGGGCACGTGCCAGGAGCGCCTTGCGATCAACCGGCTCCGGCGCTTCCTGCCCTTTGAAGAACTGCCGAGTAATCTGGTCCAGCTCAGCCAGACGGCTGGCTGCGAGCACTCGCAGTGATCGGAAAAAATCCGCGACCGCCTCGTCAGTCAGGTGGTAGCGGACAAACACTCCCTCTTTTTCAGCCTCGATAAGCCGGGCCGCACGGAGAATCTGTAAGTGTCGAGAGGTATTGGCCACCGTCAAGTGTGCCTCTTGAGCGAGGTTCTCGACCGTGCGGGGCCCCTGGCTCAAGAGATCAAGGAGCTCGAGACGTTGGGGGCTGGCCACCGCCTTGCCGATGCGGGCCAGTTGCTCGTAGACCCGATCTTTGAACACACGTTTGGGGTTTTTCACTATTCTTCCTCTATTATTCAATCAATTAATTGAATAATAGATCTTTGAAAACGCTTGTCAAGAAGAGCAGTGAAAAAACCTTCCTGCCCAGCGGGAGGGCCGTCGCGCCCTCCGTTTACGCTATAGTCGTAGAGCTGAGCCCGAGATTCTTATGCGGCCTTCGCCGGGACAGGCCGGTGGTAATCGCGGATTTCTTTGATCTTGCCGGCCACGATTTCCATGACCTCGGCCCCGAGCGCCTCCACGACTCTCCCTTCCCGCGGACGGGTGCCATGGAAGAGCGATTCCGCCATGCCCCGGCCGTCATTGCCGGTGCACGACCGCAAGTCACAGCGACCGTCAGGAAAGAGCGCAAAGCTGGTTTCGTACGAGCGCCGCACCTCTTCCCGCCCCTCAAACCGCCTGCCCTCTACATCCACAATGACAGGATGGTCATGAAAGCACGCCATCACGCCGTCAATGTCATGGCGGTTAAACGCATCAAAGTAGCGTTGGATGAGTTGTTCTTCGGGTGTCATTGGTATTCCCTCCTGATGTTGTCTGGCTGCTTCCTTACGACAGCATGTTCAGCTCCCGTGCTGCCTCCTCTAACTCTTGATAGCCTTCTGTCCTGCC